>NZ_JBLFBO010000012.1:0-84861 GCF_047338595.1 Nitrospira sp. BLG_1 | reverse complement strand
ACTTTAGGCTTCCCAGTCAAAGCTGGGCTTGCACACCATCCTCTTTCACTCGACCTCCTTATGAACCATATTCCCTCGGGGCGTTAACTCCTCCCACTCTGGTACCATAGGCCTCACACCGGGGTGAGTCAAGAGGCGGATGGAATTCGCCTGGACGGCCCGCCCACTGTGGTGATTCCTTCTGTCCGGTGGTATCTTGCTGAACGCTCAGTTGTACGACAGGCCTTACATTTTTCAGAACCGAGAGGACTATGGCCCATGGCAACCGCGTTGACCAGTGAGAACGTTCACGAGGCATGGTCTGCACTGGTGAGAGATGTGCGCACTGCCGTGCTGCTCACGATGCGAAATGAACGGCCGTTCGGGTCGCATGTGCCATATGTGTTCGGATCGGACTGGACAAGAGCATACCTCCATCTCAGCCGCCTCGCGCTCCACACACAACATCTACTGGCTGATCCACGACTGTCGCTGTTCATCGCCGAACCGGACGGACTTGAGAAAAACCCACTGGCATTACGCCGGATAAATCTCCAGGGCGAGGCAGTAGTATTGTCGCCTGATGCACCATCCTATCGTGCAATCAAGGAACGATACCTGGAACGCTTCCCTCAAGCTGAGATGATGTTTGGATTTGGTGATTTTGCCCTGTGGGAACTACGACTCGATGACGCCCACTTTGTACTCGGCTTTGGCCAAGCCTTTGTCTCAACCGCCGCCACGCCAGCCAGGTGGGTACATCAAAAAGTAGAGCGGCTGACTCTTCAGAAAGAATAAACTCAGTCAGTGCGTCCTTGGATCCATTCCTAACAGGGGAGAAAAGACTTCGTATATTTTCCCATGTCTTCACAAATGAGGAACTCCCATGCGGAACTCCCTGCTGGATTCGATGACTGAATGTTGGTCCACCGCTCATGATGCAGATGTAACCGCGCCTCTGTACCACCGTTCACCCAAGGCCCTCGCATGTGATCGATAGCTGGGCCATGCTTACAGATATGGCCCCTGCCTGAATGTGATCCTTCGCTCATAGCGTCACCGTAAACCCGCGACTCCGGAAAATGGTCCGAATGGTGTTCACCTGTGAAGGGGGATAGCCCAGCCCGATTGCTGCGGCAACCAGCGCATTAGCTGCCTGATTGAACGAGGTATCGGCGGTCAACAAAAAATGATGCTGCAGAATGACGATATCAGCCTTGGTCCCACCAAGCACACTCCGAATTTGCCACAGGGCGGCGGACCATATTTCTCCATCGTCGTGGACCTCGCCTACGACTGACTCTGGGTAATGCTTGGTCCCGTCTAACCGGCGAAGACAGGGAGGGCTTGTCGATGAGTAAGAAGTCGCATCCCACTCGGCAAGACAAGCATCTTGAAACCCGCCGCTGAGCTGAGCGCCTAGAGTGCCGGCCCAATAGTCTCCGAAACCCTCTCCAATCGAATCCGCTTCCAACGTCGTTCCATAGCCCGGAATCTGGTTGTCGAGGATTGAATGGCCATACTCATGCCACACGACATCGGCATCTTCCGCGTCGTCGACGCCACCAGTCCCGTAAGTAATGCGCTTCGTGGACGATTGATAGAAAGAATTATCTTTTTTATAGCGATCGACGCTGAACACCTGTTGCCGATTGTTCACATTGGAAAATCCCAGGGATTGGATATATCGCTGGGCATAATCCAAGTAGTAATAGCCCATGGCTTCGCTGAACCCATCGGAGCTGCGATCGAACACAAACGTCTGGCTCGCCGAAGATACTCGCCTCTTTGAAGCGCTGCTGGAGGCATAGGTACCGTCAAGGAAGCCGCTGCCATCTAATCCCGTCAGCGTCACGGAACGGTAGGCTGACTGAGGGACGGCCGAAGCCGCATCCGCCTGATCGCTCAAGGTATTGTCACGTGTGGCCACGACCGCATTCACCAAAAACACTTGCCCCGTTCCAGTAGCATAGCGATTCAAATCGTGTGGAGGCGCTAGCGCTTTCCCTGTCTGGGCATGCATAAAAACCTGCCAAGCCGGCCCAGAGGTATGGATAACGACTTCCCATGCGAGCGCGGGCGTCCCTGTGCTGCCATAGATAACAAGCTTGGCCGAAGCTCTGGGGCCCTCGACTGGCTCCTCCTGATCACTCGAGCCAGCGGAGATTTGTCCATGAGCTGCCTGTATGGCCTGCTCTGGCTTCAGCGAAGGAATCACCGTGGGCAATTTCGCCGTCGGCACTGTAGTGTTCGTGAGACCAACGACGGAGCCGTCACGGTCAAAATGAATCTTCAATTCTCCACCATACACCGGTACACCATCGGCCCTCTGGCTGAACACATACACGCGGCCCATCGGCGTCTCTCGGCTGCTTGTAAGAGAAAAACCGGTGAGTGCTGCATCAAGCTTGAAGAGAGCCGCATGCGTCGAAAGAAACTCGCGAGCCGCGGCTTCGGAATCTCCGGTCGTCTTTGATAAGGTCCCGTATACGGCTTTCGGAGTGCCCCAGAGATGACTCCAGGTGACTGATACAGGACCAGACGCCTTGCTGGCCAAGGCAGCCCAAAGCGGAAGAAGATCTGGATCGGGCTGGCCTTGCGGCTGAGATTCAGTTGGACCTCCATGACGTGTGAGATGCCCATCCTCAGGGGTGGTAGCTTGGGCAATCCCAATACTGACGATCATCACTGCAACACCCGAAAGTAGAAACGGTCGGATTGAAGAATGAGTGGCCACGCGCATCTGATCCCCCTTAGGTAAACACTTTATGGAAGGATGAGGATCCTAGCAATGGAGGCGGAGAACGTCAACGGAAGGAGTGTCGCCTGGAAGGCTTTTTACTTCTTGGTTCTACAGAGCAAGCCCAGCGAGCTCCCCAGAGCTAAGCCACTGAAGAAAGTCAGGCCAAGGATCACACCGAGCAATGACGTAGATGGACCTGCCTGACGACGGATATAGCGACCGGCTTGGGAACCGACCGTCGCCTCCCCACCGATCCAGCTGCGAGGATCGTCATGCTGTGTTTCATTCAGATGGTTCAAAGACTTCATGACTGCCTTTCTTCATCCAACGCGATATAGTCGTCGATGAGCTGTTCCAATTCATCCAACTCCCGGGGTCGGAGATCGACAAATCGCACCCCGAACGTTCGATCGACATTCCATTGCACCCGGGCTTGTTCAATTAGGATCGGGGTATCGTCTCCTGGGACAATCAATTTGACGGCGATCTGCCTTCCTGGTTGGACCACGAGGGAACTCTCTATCTGGGCGCCGCTCAGTGATACATCGCGTGTCTCACCTTCCACTTCGTGCGAGTTCACCCGAACCAGGCTTTTCACATGGGCGGGAACCCGACGATGCTGACGACGCTCCATGTAAATGAGCATACCCCATCCAGACCGAGAAAAGCATCCGACATCCTCTCAAGTCGCTGATTGTTCGGGCATTCCCTTGCAACTCATCGAAGCTTTTCGTTAAGGTACAGCACGATGGAGAGGGCTCGTTCGCGCCAACTTATCTTTGCCTGCGCGAGTGGGTTATTCCTACCCCTCTGCTTCCCCAAGTTCGACCTGGGTTTGCTAGCCTGGATTGTCCTCATTCCTCTTCACCTCGCGCTCGATCAATGTTCCAAGCTGCGGGCGTTTTGGATCGGCTGGCTGAGTGGATTGATCGGGTTCACCGGCATCATGGCCTGGGTTGTCACCGCCATGACCACGTACGGCAAGGTTCCAGAACCGGTGAGTTACGCCATCCTCCTCTTGCTGACCGCATACCTAGGACTGTACACGGGCCTCTACAGTCTTGCTGTCGTCTGGCTCCGTGACCTCATCCCACGCTACGGAATTTTCTTTGCCCCATGCTTCTGGGTCGCCCTTGAGTTGTTCCGCACCTACCTCCTCTCAGGCCTTCCCTGGTGCCTTCTGGGGTATTCTCAATACCGCGAATTGGAATTGATTCAGATCGCAGACCATACAGGCGTGTACGGCATTTCGTTCCTCATTGTCCTGGTGAATCTTGCGCTGGCAGAACTGATCTTGTGGATCATGCCATTTTTCCGTGGGTTTCACCCGGTCAAGCTTCCCTGGGAGCTCCTCACGACTGCAGCCGCCTGCATGGTACTCTCGTGGATCTACAGCTCGGCGATCTTGAGCGATCGCAACACAAGAGATCCGAACACTTCCATTACTGTTGGAGTCGTCCAGCCGAACATCGATCAAGCCGTGAAGTGGGATAGGGCCTTCCGCGATGAAACAATGCAGCGCTTCGATCGACTGACTGCCGAACTGGGAACCGCTACTGACTTGGTCGTGTGGCCGGAAGCCGCGACACCGTTCATCTTGGAGCGTGAAAAGGAGTATCAGGTGCAACTGATCGCATGGGCGGAACGGGCCCAGGCGCCGATTCTTCTCGGGAGTCCGGCCTTGCGGTTTTATCCGGATCGCCGTCCCTATCTTTTGAACAGCGCCTACCTGCTGGGGAGAGACGGTACGCTCATCGGCCGATACGATAAACACCATCTCGTCCCTTTTGGGGAATACATCCCTCTCAAATCCTCGTTGTTATTCTTCCTCGATAAGTTGGTAGAGGGAATCGGTGATTTCGAGGCAGGCCCGGGGCCAACCACGCTCTCCTTCACACCAAAGTCATGGGGAACAGAAGGTTCCCCTGGTTCACGACCCATCAAGTTCGGTGTGGCAATCTGTTATGAAGTCATTTTCCCGGATTTAGTCCGTCAGTTCGCCGCAAACGGAGCGGAGTTTTTGGTGACGATCACAAATGATGGATGGTTCGGGCCGTCCTCAGCCCCTGCCCAGCACTTTGCCATGGTCGTCTTTCGCTCCGTGGAGAATCACGTCGCCTTCGCGCGCGCCGCCAACACAGGCATCTCCGGGTTCATCGACCCCTTCGGACAGATTATCCACGAGACGCCCCTGTTCACGGAGCAGGCCTCCCACGCCGTGATCCCGACCAGACAAATCCCGACCTTCTACAGTTATTACGGCGATGTGTTTGCCTACGCCTGTGTTATACTCTGCGCGCTTTTGTGCCTGTTTGGGTATTTCCGCAGCAAAGAACCAGTCATGACGGCCATCACACCGGCCTGACCGAAGCAAGGAGGATCGTGGCATGTTAGAGGAAGTCGAAGGTCGCGTGCACGCCCTGGCAGATCAAGTCTCGGAATTACGGGGGCATCTTTGACTTCGCTCATATGACGTCTCAGTTGCAAGAACTTGAAGCGCAGATGGGTCAGCCGCACTTCTGGAACGATGCCCGCGCTGCGGCTGCCGTAAGCCGAAAAAAAACGACGATCGAGCGAGAGCTGCGGCAGTGGCAGGAACTTGAAACAAAAATGGGCGATATCGGCGCGCTGCTGGAACTTGCACGTGAGAGTGGTGACGCCGGCCTGGAGATGGAGCTCACGACAGAGTTGAGCCGGCTGGAGCCGCGCTTGGCCACTCTACGGGTCGAACTGCTCTTGTCCGGCGAACTGGACTCCAATAACGCCATTCTGGCGATTCACCCAGGTGCCGGTGGCACCGAGTCGCAGGATTGGGCGCAAATGCTTCTTCGTATGTATGTGCGGTGGGCGGAGCAGAAGAAATTCAAGGTAGACACGTTGGACCTGCTGCCCGGCGATGAAGCAGGCATCAAAAGCGTCACCGTTTCAATCACCGGACCCTATGCCTATGGGTACCTCAAAGCGGAAGCCGGCGTTCATCGCTTGGTACGTATTTCACCCTTCGACTCCAACAAGCGGCGGCACACGTCGTTTGCGTCCGTCTTCGTGTATCCGGAGCTGAGCGAGGATATCGATGTCGTGGTCGAAGACAAGGATCTGCGGATCGACACGTTCCGCGCAGGAGGTGCCGGAGGCCAGAACGTCAACAAGGTAGAGACTGCCATCCGCATCACCCATCTCCCGAGTGGGATCGTCGTGCAGTGCCAGAACGAACGGTCTCAACTTCAGAATCGAAACGGGGCGATGAAGATCTTAAAAGCACGCCTCTTTGAACTGGAGCAGCAGAAGAAGGAAGCTGAGTTCAACGCCATCGTCGGTGAAAAGAAAGATATCGCGTGGGGCAGCCAAATTCGGTCGTACGTGTTCCAGCCCTACCAAATGGTGAAGGATCACCGAACCGGCCATCAAACCGGTGTGGTGGCTTCCGTCATGGACGGGGATCTCGATGGCTTCATTGAAGCCTATCTCACCAAAAAGATCACAAAAGGGAGCAGTCAGGCGCCAGCCATCAGCGATCAAGATGACGACATCTAGGAGCTGAGGGCTGAATGCTGAAGACTTTAGAGCAACCCCATGGATGAACTGAACGAACAGCGGCAGCAACGAATCAAGAAACTTGACGTCCTTCGAGAGGTCGGCGTCGCACCCTACGGGACCCGTTTCGAGGTAAACGACCGAGCCGGACAGCTCATCAAGCTACACGGTGAGAAAACCAAACAGGTGCTCGAACAAGAAAAGATCTCGTGCACCCTTGCTGGGCGTGTAGTTGCCCTGCGGCGTTTCGGCAAGGCGGGATTCGCCGTCTTACAGGACGGAGCCGACCGCCTCCAGGTCTATCTGAAGAAAGATTTCCTGTCAGACCAGGCCTATACCGTTGTCGAACAGCTGGATCTCGGCGACTGGATCGGCGTCACCGGAACGTTGTTTCGTACCAAGACGGACGAATTCACGGTCGAGGTTCATCACCTGACCTTTCTCAGTAAGGCCCTTCGCCCGCTGCCCGAAAAATGGCATGGGCTGACCGATGTCGAGACCAGGTATCGGCAGCGCTACGTTGATCTGATCGCCAATCCTCAAGTCCACCACATCTTCGCTACTCGAAGCCGGATCATCGCCGGAATCCGATCCTTCCTGATCGAACGAGGGTTCCTGGAGGTGGAGACCCCGATGATGCATCCCATTCCCGGAGGCGCAGCGGCAAAGCCGTTCGTCACGCATCATAATGCGCTCGGCGTGGATCTTTATCTGCGTATCGCACCGGAACTCTATCTGAAGCGCCTGATCGTCGGAGGATTTCCGCGGGTCTTCGAGATCAACCGCAACTTTAGGAATGAAGGCATCTCGACGATTCACAATCCTGAATTTACGATGCTGGAATTCTACATGTCCTACGCGGACTATCAGGATCTGATCGCTCTCACCGAAGAACTCATCTCCAGCTTGGCTCAACAGCTCATGGGTAAGACGGTGATTCAATACCAGGGCAAGGAGATCATCCTCACACCCCCCTGGCGGCGATGGTCCTACCATCAGGCCATTCTGGAAGTGAATCGTCTCGACTCGTCGGTCCTCCATGATCGTGACAAGGCCCTGGCAGCAGCCAAACAGCTGAATGTCCACGTGGACCCCACATCCACCTTATTCGCGATCCTCAACGAAATCTTTGAGGAAACCGTTGAGCCGAATCTTCAACAGCCGACCTTTATCACCGACTACCCGATTGAAATCTCTCCACTCGCGAGGCGGAAGGATGCAGATCCGACCTTGACCGATCGATTCGAGCTGTACATCGCCGGGAGAGAAATTGCGAACGCCTTTTCCGAGCTGAACGATCCGTTGGACCAACGTGAGCGGTTTGAAGGTCAAGCCGCGCAGCGTGAGGCAGGCGATGAGGAAGCCCATGTCGTCGATGAAGATTTCTTGCGCGCACTCGAATTCGGCATGCCCCCGACCGCAGGAGAAGGGATCGGGATCGACCGTCTGATCATGCTGTTGACCGACCAAGCATCCATTCGGGATGTTGTCCTCTTTCCTCAGCTCCGACCGGAGAAATCTTAAGCGTGACCCTTCCCTTTGAAATCTTCGTCGGACTCCGCTACCTCCGCGCCAAGCGTCGGAACCGGACCATCTCACTGAATACCTTTGTGTCGATCGCGGGTATTACATTGGGCGTGGCGGCATTGATCGGCACTGTCGGCATCATGACCGGATTCCGAGAAGACATTCAAAGCAAGATCCTCGGCACCACCGCCCATATCATCGTCCAAGAACGCATGAAAGAGAATATGACCGACTATGACCGTCTCACCGACAAGGTTCAGACGGTCCCCGACGTGGTGGCGGCTACCCCGTTTGTCCTCCGACAGGTGCTCCTGACAACGCAATCTGGGGTGCAAGGGATCGTCCTTCGCGGAATCGACCCAAAGCGAGAAGCGAATGTGACGGAGCTCGGTAAAAACATTACGGCAGGACAGCTCGTTGATCTCCTCACACCCATCAAGGTGATGCAGACTCCTGCCGACGATCCCCAAGCAGCACCACGTCTCGTTGAAAAGCCAGGCATTATCCTCGGCAAAGAGCTGGCTCTTAGGTTGGGGGTGTTTGTAGGCGACACTGTCAATGTGGTCTCTCCCGTTGGACCGATCAGCGCAATGGGGATGGTCCCCAAGATTCGAACCTTTGCCGTCGTTGCCCTCTTCCATTCCGGCATGTACGAATACGATTCGTCTCTGGCCTACATCGAGCTCGGCGAAGCCCAAAAGTTTTTCAACATGGCTGCCAGCGTGTCCGGCGTGGAGGTCAAAGTCACCGATGTGTTCCGTGCCGCAGATATCGCTCGAAACATTGAACAGGAGTTAGGATTCAGCCATGGGGCCAGAGATTGGATGCAGATGAATCGTAACCTATTTTCGGCGCTCAAACTGGAGAAGACGATGATGTTTCTCCTGCTGGTCCTGATCACGATTGTGGCCTCATTCAACATCGTCAGCACATTGACCATGATCGTGACGGAGAAGCAGAAAGAAATTGCGATCCTCAAGGCCATGGGCGCGACCAAGCAGAGCATCCGCCGCATTTTCATGCTCAACGGATTGATCATTGGATTCACCGGAACCGGCATCGGGATCCCGTTAGGCTATGCGTTTCTCTGGCTCATTCAAACATTTTGGACCTTCGACCCGAGCGTGTATTACATCTCGACTATTCCGGTGCACGTATTGGCCGAGGATGTATTGCTCGTGGCGGGGTCGGCCATCTTGATTAGTTTTGTCGCAACGGTCCACCCAGCCAATCAGGCCGCAAAGTTGGAACCGGTGGCGGCGTTGCGTTATGAATAAACTCACAGGACTGAGAATTGATGGCCGAGGACTGAGTCGTAATTTCTATCCCAATACTCCGAGCCTCAGCCCTCAGTCCTCAGTCCTCACAACTCACCACTGAACATGATTAACGTCACCAATCTCCATAAATCCTTCTCAATGGGATCCTACGAAGTGCCCGTGCTCAAGGGAATCAATCTTGAGATTCAGCGCGGAGAGTTGGTGGCCATTGTCGGAGCCTCCGGGGCCGGTAAGAGCACCTTGCTCCACATTATCGGCACCCTAGATAAACCGAGTAGCGGAACCGTCACGTTCGATGGGCAGGACCTCTTTCGCATGACCGAGGCGCAGCAAGCGGAGTTCCGTAATAGACGAATCGGGTTCGTCTTCCAATTCCATCACTTGCTCGCCGAATTCACGGCGTTGGAAAATGCCTGCATGCCGGCGCTCGTGCAACGTCGCGACCCCGCCATTGTCAGCACAGAAGCCACTACCCTCCTCACGGAAGTCGGATTGGGACATCGGTTGCATCACAAGCCCGGAGAGCTGTCAGGAGGAGAGCAGCAGCGAGTCGCCATGGCCCGCGCACTCATGCAGAAGCCGGATGTTGTCTTGGCAGATGAACCGACCGGCAACCTGGACACCCACAGCGGAGACGGGTTGTTTGGATTGATGCGCACGTTGAGCCAGACGCGCGGTACGACGTTCGTGATCGTCACGCATAACGACAAGCTCTCGGCTCAGTCCGATCGCATTATCCACATGCAGGACGGACAAATCGTCTGAAGACGACTCACCACCCGGCGAGAGTCTTCCCTCGTTCGCATTCCTTCTGTCCGTCTGGAGACATGTGGTGGGCAGACCCCTCATGCCCTTCACACCGACCGGTGAGCAACCCGCGATTCCTTGACGAACTTTTGATCCTTCTCTAGACTCGCCTAGGTTCTCATTGACCGTAGAGCTCGACATGCACCCTTCACATCCCCTCCGCATAGGCCTGTTGCTGGTTCTGTCAGCATGGCCGTCACTCGTATCCGCGGCGGAATTCGTCATCTCAGGCCCTCGTGCCATGGGTATGGGTGGAGCCGGTGTGGCCGTGACAACCAATGCGCTCGCCACCTATTGGAATCCTGCCGGCCTGGCCATGACTCAAACCGTCGACATTCGCCTTCAAGGCGGTGGGCAAGCGACAGACCGTCTCGGCATCGGAGATGCCCTGCATGACCTGGAGAACTTCGATCGTACTGATACCTCTCCAGCAAATCTGGTGAAAGCCCAGTTGATTGCCGATCGCATCAACCGGCCCGGTGCCACGGTTTCAGTCAACGGATCGGCCGGCCTCTATTTCAAAGGACATCTTGGTGAACATGCCTTCGGATTCAATGTCTCGGATGTCGCCACAGGCGGTGGATTCGTCTCAACACCCGTGACGGTGACCCCACCCGTTGGGCCAGGATCGCCGGTCACGGTGACTGGTCAAATGGCGCTGCGCGGCCTGGAAGCCAGGCAACTCGCCTTTTCCTATGCCTATGCCTTCGCTGACAAGACGTTTTCTATCGGAATTACGGCAAAGGTCATTCAAGGTGCTGCGTACAATGGCTCCACCGCTCTCCAAGGGGGAAGTGGGGTCAGCACAACCGATCACTTCGGTAAACCGAATATCTCTACAACCTACGGAATTGACATCGGGGCAATCTATCGTCCATCCTCCTGGGTGAGGTTTGGGGTCGTTGCAAAGGATATCAATAAGCCAACTTTCGACGCCGCCGGCGGAGGCGAGCTGAAGCTGGAACCACAGGTCCGAGCTGGAGTTGCGATTAACCCCTATTCGACCCTGACCTTGACCGCCGATGTGGATGCAACGTCAAACAAGACCTTTATCCCAGGTGTGAAGAGCCAACTTTTGAGCTTGGGACTCGAACAGACAATTTTGTCGGAATTTCTTTCGTTTCGGATCGGAACATTCAAAAATATGCAGGATGCGTCCACCCCATTCGTTCCGACGGCAGGCCTGGGGATGCGATGGTTTAATTTCCGGGCCGATGCCGGTGGGGGGTATGACTTTCGTGAAAAGGGTGCACTCGTGTCTGCTTCTATTTCCTTGACGTTCTAATGGTATACTAAACTCATGTTGGCTCGAGTATCTGTGCGCATCCCATCTCTCGTCTTGCTTGTCGCGCTACTCAGCGGTTGCGGAGGGTTGCAGGAGGTGTGGGAAGGCCCTGGCGCCAGGGTATTTCGACCTCAGACTATCGCCGTGCTGCCACCGATGGCCAGCCAGTACGACAGCGCCCGGGAAGACATTCAGGACGTGCTGGTAGGAGCACTGAATCGGCAAGGCAACATAGAGCGGGTCGTCTCGCCTGAAAATGTCACGGATATCTTTCAAGCCTCAAAGGAGGCCTTTGATTCACTGGTGTTCTACTTTTCTCGTCTAGAGATGACCGGACAATCCGATAAAGATTCGGCCGTCAAGCTCGGGAAAGCCCTGAACGTCGATGCATTCCTTGTGGTTCGCGTCAATTCCTGGGAATACGTCCGCAAGGAAGGTGATAACGTCGGTCGAGTGGGGCTCAGCCTTCGACTGATCGATGCCGCTACCGGCACGACGGTCTGGAAAGCACGCCATGAACGGTCAGACAGTTACATGTTCATCAAGCCAAGCCTCAAAGACATCGCAAAAGAGCTCGCCGGAGAAATGATCAAATACATGCCTCCGCAAACCAAAATGTAAGACTCCCCTTCGTCGGCAACCTGATTCATAAAATCTCGATCACAACAGCTTTGCGCAAAAACTCAGCACCGGCGGTGTGGTGACGAACACTGTCGCGATGCTGAAATCGCAGCTATTCCAGATCGCCAAAGCAAATGGACTGGCTTTTAAGGAGTGCGGGACTCTCACACCTCGCGACTTACATCACGTATCTTGCAGACGAACGACACTTCACGCTCCTGAAAACGTAGGGCCGGCTTTGTACGTCAATCAGCGTTCTGGGGATTCGTGACGCGACTGATTGTCGCATCCATCGTGCAAACTCACAGCATCGCCAAACTCTGACACACTATAACCGTAGTCACGACGGGCTGAATGAATGGCATTATTTCGTCTCACCCGGCAGGTCCGAGTCTTGGCCCAAAAAATTTGGCTCAGCGTCAGCTGGGCAGCAAAGCACTGCCGCCTGGGAATCTCTTTTAAGAGACGCTTGTCTCGCAGCCCTAGGCTCAGGACTCATTCTTTCAGATAGAAGATGACGGTGGCTGCGAGACAGATGGCTGAGAAAAAGGTGTGGGCACAGCGATCATACCGCATGGCAATCCGACGCCAATCCTTGATCCGCCCGAACATGATCTCGATGTTGTGGCGTTGTTTGTAGAGGGTTTTGTTGTAGCGACGCCGTGTCGTTCGGTTGTTCCGTGGCGGAATGCAGGGTGTGACGCCCTGCTTCCGGAGGGCGGCGATGAACCAATCGGCATCATAACCGCGGTCGGCGATCAGGTATGTGGCATTGGAAAGACTGGGCAGCAGGCATCTCGCGCCGGTGTCATCACTGGTGTGCCCTGCGGTCAGCAACAGGTGCACCGGCTTGCCCACATCGTCGCACACCGCATGGAGCTTCGAATTCAGGCCCCCTTTCGTGCGGCCAATACAGCGAGAGCCTGCCCCTTTTTGAGCAGGCTGGCCGCCGTGCGATGGGCCTTCAGATGAGTCGCATCGATCATCAAGCCGTCTCTGGGCCCGGGCTGCCGCGCCAACTCGCGAAAGATCTTGTTGAAGATCCCGGCCCGGCTCCAGCGCACAAACCGGTTGTAGAGCGTCTTGTACGGCCCATACGCCTTTGGAGCATCCTTCCATTGAAGACCGTACCGGATCACAGAGATGATCCCGCTGATCACCCGCCGATCATCCACGCGCGGGATACCGTGCGGGACAGGGAGATAGGGCTTGATCCGGTTCAACTGCTGCGTGGTTAACAGAAACACGTCACTCATGGCCACCTCCGACCTGAGTGAAGCACAGCTGATTGGCGGAGGGAACCCTAAACTTAATGAGTCCTGAGCCTAGTGCTGGTGTTCAACAAACCGCTCACTTCTGCGTAACACCTGATCGCGAACCTCCTCACATGGTGCCCCTTGGCCAAATTTCATCTGCCATAAACACCTGGCACACAATGTGGAGGCAAGACGTGAAGTGAGATCTTGCTCTGTGTGACGAAGTATCAGCTTAGGTCTGAGAGCATCACCAGGTAGGTTATTAGGCTGGCACCATTGCAGCTTTCAACGATCGCACAAAATCGGCGACATGTCCGACCATGCCGGGGTCTTGTTGATGCGCCGCAATTTGTTTCACGATGGCGCTGCCGACAATCACCCCATCCGCCATCTTGGATACGCGCGCGGCGTCTTCCGGCGTTGCGACGCCAAACCCCACTGCGACTGGAGACGCAGACACCTTCCTGAGTTTATCGATATTCTGTTGGATGTCTGTCGCATTACTGAGTTTGGCTCCGGTAATACCGGTCAGCGAGACATAGTAAACAAAGCCGTGCGACTCTTTCGCCACCAGTTTCCGCCGATCGGTCGTGCTGGTCGGCGCGAGCAAGAAGATCAACGAGAGCCCTGCCGCATCGGCCGGAGCCTTGAGCGGCCCGGCTTCGTCTGGTGGCATATCGGGCACGATCAATCCATCCACCCCAGCTGCCTTCGCCGCCTTGCAAAACCCTTCACAGCCCATGGCATGGATGGAGTTGTAGTACAGCATGAGGATGATCGGGATTTGCGTGCGCTGCCGAAGGGAGGTGACCGATGCGAGGATCTGCCGAAGCGATGTGCCGTTCTTCAAGGCCCGTTCAGCAGCCTGCTGAATGACTGGCCCATCGGCAATGGGATCTGAAAACGGTACACCCAGTTCGATGATATCGGCGCCGGCCTGCTCAAGGGCGACGACGAGTTGCTCGGTCTCAGCCAGTCCGGGGTCCCCGGCCATGAGATAGGCAATGAGGGCCTTCTCCTTGTTCTGACGAAGGCGTGCAAACGTGCTGTCCAACCGTCCACTCATAGCGTGACCCCTCGCATTCTGGCCACTTGTTGGACGTCTTTGTCCCCACGGCCCGATAGATTCGCAATAATGAGCTGTGACTTTTTCAGCGTCGGCGCCAGCTTGACCACATGAGCGATCGCATGGGCGCTCTCCAACGCAGGAACAATCCCTTCTTCACGGGCCAGCAGATCAAACGCCGCCATGGCCTCACTATCCGTGGCGTAGGTGTACTCGATACGACCCAGATCATGATAGAGGCTATGCTCTGGTCCGACTGCGGCATAGTCCAGGCCCGCCGAAACGGAATGGGTTAAATTGATCTGTCCATTGTCATCTTGAAGCAGATAGGTCATCGTGCCCTGTAAGACGCCCGGCTTTCCGCCAGAGAATCGCGCCGCATGTTTTCCACTGGTGATTCCAGTTCCCCCGGCCTCGACCCCAACCATCTTGACCTTGGGGTCCTTTAGAAAGGCATGGAACAGCCCGATCGAATTGCTGCCGCCTCCGACACAGGCCACGAGATAGTTCGGCAACTTACCCTCCGCCGCCAGAATCTGCTTCCGCGCTTCCCGTCCGATAATCGCCTGAAAATCTCTGATCATCATGGGATAGGGATGGGCCCCCAGCACCGAGCCGAGGATGTAATGGGTGGTGCGCACATTCGTCGTCCAATCGCGCATCGCTTCGCTGATGGCATCTTTCAACGTGCGGCTTCCGGCATCCACACCGGTCACCTTGGCCCCCAACAGCCGCATGCGGAAGACGTTCAAGGCCTGCCGTTCCATATCTTCCGTGCCCATGTAGATTTCGCACTCGAGTCCGAACATGGCCGCAGCCGTCGCCGTGGCCACACCATGTTGCCCCGCCCCGGTCTCAGCAATCACGCGAGGCTTCTTCATGCGAACGGCCAGCAAGGCTTGTCCGATCGCATTATTGATCTTATGGGCGCCCGTATGGCACAGGTCTTCCCGCTTGAGATAAATCTTGGCGCCGCCCAATTTCTTGGTCAGCCGATCGGCACGATAGAGGCTGGTGGGACGCCCGACATATTGCTTGAGGTAATAGGCCAGGTCTGCCTGGAAGCGACGGTCTTTCTTGACCTTCGCATACTCCTCTTCGAGCTCCAGCAGAGCCGGCATGAGGGTTTCAGGCACATACCGTCCGCCATAGGGTCCAAAGCGGCCACGATTATCGGGAAGGGTCGGCATGTAATTACATCCTCCTGGCTGAATAACGTTTCGGACGGTGAAGTATAGTGGCGGAGATCAGGCTGGCACAAGTCTAGCGGCGTTAATAAACGCTTTGACCTTCTCGTGGTCCTTTTTCCCAGGGCTCAACTCCACCCCGCTACTGACATCGACCCCATAGGGACGCACACGGGTGATGGCCTCTGCTACATTCACTGGAGTGAGCCCCCCTGCTAGAACGACCGGCATCGACTGAGCGACTTCCCGTGCCAAGGTCCAATCCACGGTTTGGCCGGTTCCGCCATAGGCTTGATCGGAAAAGGCATCGATCAGAAACCCTCGTACGTTGGCCCGGCCTTGAAATTCTGCCAGAGCCAGAAAGGTCCCCCGGTCTTGGAGGCGAAGGGCTTTCATCACAGGACGTCCAAGGTCCTGACAATACAGTGCGGTTTCATCTCCATGCAGCTGGGCCAAGGCCAGGCCACACTCATCCATCAATGTCCGTACCCGATCTGGCTCTTCATTCACAAAGACACCAACAGGCAACACAAACGGGGGAAGCCCGGCCACAATACTTTTCACGACCGCCGCCTCGACGAAACGAGGACTCTTCCGGTACATGATAAAACCCAAGGCATCCGTACCGGCTGCCACCGCCACCTTTGCGTCGTCCTCATTGGTGATGCCGCAGATCTTAATCTTCACCATCAACCGCATCACCTATCCTGAATGGCCACTACTTGCCGTGGTTCCAAGTAATTCACGAACCTTGTCCGCTGTGTTCTCGGCTCGGATGAGGGACTCGCCGATCAACATGGCGTGAATACCGGCCTCGTTCAATTTCACCACGTCATCCCGCTTATGAATCCCGCTTTCACTGATGATCAATTTGTCAGACGGAATCCGCTTTGCCAGACGAAACGTGATATTGAGGTCTGTCGTGAAGGTTCTGAGATCCCGATTGTTGATTCCGATCATTCGCGCATTAGGAATCCATTCCAAGACCGTATCCAACTCTCGCTCATGGTGCGTCTCGAACAAACTATCCATCCCCAGTTCTGTCGCCAAGGCGTGAAAGTCGATCAACTGTCGCTTCTCCAATGCCGCCACGATCAGCAAAATCGCATCAGCACCATGGGCCCGCGCCTCATAAAATTGGATATCGCCAACCATGAATTCTTTATTGAGGGCTGGAATCGGGAATGTTTGTTTGATTTCTTTCAGATACCGGAGGTCGCCCTGGAAAAAATCCTTGTCGGTCAGGACCGAAACGGCCGATGCGCCTTGTTCTTTATAGATGCGTGCCAGTCCCAGATAATCAAACTTCTCCGCGAACTCTTCTCGCAAGAGGCCGAGACTCGGAGAGGCCTTCTTGACCTCGGCGATGAGCGAAGGACTGGCCGGAGGTTTCGTCGCATCGAGTGTGACCGCAAAGCCAAGCGTGGGAGGTGCATCACGGATCGCTGCTTTCAGATCAGCCAGATAGGCCCGGCTTTGCTTATGCCGCAATTCCGCTTTTTTGTGTTCCAGAATGCGATCGAGAATCATCGCGTACTCATGCCCTCGTCGTGTAAGCAATCAGTCGATCCAGCTTTTCCGCTGCAGCCCCTGAGTCGATCGTTTGTTGAGCCATACGGAAGCCTTCCTTCAGTGTTTTCGCTTTCTGGCCAGCAACCATGGCAGGCGCGGCGTTCAAACAAACGATGTCCCGTTTGGAACTTTTCCGACCCTGCAAAATTTCTTTTACGATTCGCGCATTGTCCTCCGGCGAACCCCCTGCAACCTCTTTTCTGGGAACACGAGGCAACTCGAATTCTTCCGGCGAGATAAAGTAGCTCGAGACGACTCCGCTCTTGCCCTCGGAGACTTTCGTCCGATCAGACAACGTGATTTCGTCCAGTCCATCCATCCCATGAATCACAAAGCAATGTTGCGATCCCAGCTCGAGCAAGACCCGTCCGAGGATTTCCGTCTTCTGTGCCTCATACACCCCAAGCACTTGATGCGTGGCTCCGGCCGGATTCGTGAGCGGCCCGAGCACATTCAAGATCGTTCGGATACCCATCTCCTGCCTTGGCCCGGCACAATGTTTCATCGCACTGTGGTAGTGCGGAGCAAATAAAAACCCGATGCCGACTTCATCGATACAGTCGGCGACCCGCTCCCGCTCCAACTCGATCTTTACGCCGAGGGCGCTCAACACATCGGCGCTTCCGCTTCTGGAAGATACGGAACGATTGCCGTGCTTGGCAACAGTAATGCCGGCCCCCGCCACGACGAATGCGGCAGTCGTCGAGATATTGAATGTATTCGCTCCATCTCCACCGGTCCCACAGGTATCTACGACGATGGACGCTCCGACACTGATGCGAACGGCCCGTGATCGCATCGCTCTGGCCGAGCCGACGATCTCATCGACCGTTTCACCTTTCTGCCTGAGCCCCATCAAGTAGGCGGCAATCTGCGCCGAAGTGGCCGACCCATCCATGACCTCGCACAGAACCGTTTCAGCTTCCTGTGCGGAAAGATCGATTCGGTCGGCCAACTTGGCGAGTGCGTCTTTGATCATTGGTCACACAGCAGAAGAAGCGGCTAGAGTTTCAGGAAGTTATTGAGCAGATCTTTCCCGACTCTGGTCAGGATCGATTCCGGATGGAACTGCACGCCTTCGACGCCCAGCGTCTTATGCCGAAGTCCCATGATTTCACCCTCGGCAGTTTCGGCTGAGATCTCACAACAGTCCGGCAAATTCGTCCGATTGACGATCAGCGAATGGTACCGCGTGGCTTCAAACGGGTTGGGCAACGAACGAAAGATGGTCTTGCCGTCATGCTGAACCGGTGACGTCTTCCCGTGCATCAGCCGCGACGCACGGATCACTTCCCCCCCATAGGCGACCGCCATCGACTGATGCCCCAAACAGACACCAAGAATGGGAACCTTCCCCCCGAATTGCCGGATCGCCTCGACAGAAATCCCCGCTTCCTTAGGCGTGCAGGGTCCGGGAGAAATCACCAGACGGTCCGGGTGTAACTCTTCGATCTGATCCACGGTAATCTTGTCGTTTCGGTACACGTGGACGTCCTCGCCCAATTCTCCGAGATACTGGACAAGGTTGTAGGTGAAGGAGTCGTAGTTATCGATGACAAGTAACATAACAAAAAATGGATGATGGTAAATGGTTCATGACGGAAACGAGTACCTTCTAGTGCCTCTTCACCACATTAACCATGAGACATGAACCATTCCCTATTCCAGCCCCTGCTCTGCCAATTCGATGGCTTTCATCATGGCACGGGCCTTGTTACAGGTTTCTTCATACTCATAGACCGGATTGGAATCAGCCACGATACCGGCACCGGCTTGAATGAATGCCCTATGACGTGAGACCACGACGGTGCGAATATTGATGCACATGTCCATGTTTCCAGAAAAACTGATGTAGCCGACCGCTCCGGCATAGGGACCACGTTTGGTCGGTTCAAGTTCCTCGATGATTTCCATCGCCCGAATCTTCGGTGCTCCGGACACCGTGCCGGCAGGGAAGCAGGCCTTGAGCACATCGTAGACGGTCTTGTCCTTGCTCAATTTTCCCGTGACATTCGACACGATGTGCATGACATGGGAGTACCGCTCGACATTCATCAACGATTCGACTCTGACCGATCCCCGTTCAGCGACACGGCCGATATCGTTCCGCCCCAAGTCCACCAGCATGATGTGTTCGGCCCGCTCCTTCGCGTCCGCCAACAGCCGCCGCTCGAGTTCCGCATCTTCTTCCGGCGTCACTCCACGTCGCCTGGTCCCCGCAATCGGACGCACGGATGCGAGGCCGTCTTCACACCGCACGAGAATTTCCGGGGACGATCCGACCAGTTCCACTCCCGCGATACGCAGGTAGTACATGTACGGGGACGGATTCACCACGCGAAGCGCGCGATAAAGCTGAAACGGCGGCGCCTGCAAATTCGTTTCCCATCGCTGTGAGAGCACACACTGAAAGATGTCGCCCGCCTTAATGTATTCCTGCGCGCGCGCGACCATTTTCTCAAAATCCGCTTTGTTCATATTGGAGGTAAAGCGGAGCGGAGACCGCCGGTGCTTAGGTTGGACTCGGCGAAGCGGGCGACGAATTCTCGCGATCATCTTTTCAATGCGGGTTGTCGCATCTCGATAGGCTGCACGAATGTCTCGGTCCGATTCGGACTTAACCTGCGCGTTGGCCACGACTTTGATTTTCTGCGACACGTTATCGAAGATCAGCAACGTCTCGGTCAGAAGAAAAGCGAACTGCGGAAGATGGAGATCGTCTTTTCGTCGAGAAGGAAGGTCCTCAAACGTCTTGACGATATCATAGCCGAGATACC
Organism: Nitrospira sp. BLG_1; assembly: GCF_047338595.1. Lineage (NCBI taxonomy): Bacteria > Pseudomonadati > Nitrospirota > Nitrospiria > Nitrospirales > Nitrospiraceae > Nitrospira > Nitrospira sp. BLG_1. Next base: position 65,227 of record NZ_JBLFBO010000012.1, on the reverse strand, counting down.
CCACGGCGCCACCGACGAAGCGAGGCAACTCCGGCACCGTCACGGGGCGATAGACCTCAAGAATTTCCCGCAGACGGTCTAAGGGAGCACCTCGGCTGGGAATGCGACGAACACGACCGCCCTTCTTGACACATAAGTCGCCCCGGTCTTCGTAGATGACAAGCGGGGATCCGCTGCCGAGAAACGAGTAGCGCGCCCATTTCTCCCCTCCCTGAATGCTTTCCAACAAATAGGCCGAGGGGCCATGGTCGATCTTGGCAAAAGCCGATACGGGAGTATCCTGGTCAGCCAGGATTTCGCGAAAGAGGGGAATGAGATTGCCCTGCTTCGCGTAGGAACGAAACTCATCCAGGCTGAGCGAATAGGTCACCGATCGCACCTCGTCTCCCTACTCGCTTCCCACCATGAGTTTTTGCCCGACTTCGATAATATCATCAGGCAACTTGTTCATCTTCTTTATCTTCTCCATATCGAGACCATACCGCCGGCTAATACCGAAGAGCGTCTCCCCAGGTTTGACGACATGGACGGCTTGGCCGAGCTTCGGCATGGCATTTGTTGCACCTTGAGACAGAGAGTTTTTGGCGTCGCCTCCAGCTGATTCTGTCGCGACGACTTTTGCCGGTTCCTTGAACGGTTCAATTTTTTTCGGCTTTCCCGCAGCGGAAGGGCTTTTCCGCTGCATATCTTCGATCGCTTTTCGTTCGAGCACCGTCGCTTCCCTGATCGCCTCAGTCTCCTCCTGGAGACGGGCCATCTGTTCACGCGCCATCTGTACCTGCGTCGACAATTCCCGGTTTCTCGACTCAAACTCGGCCAGCTCCACCTTTGTCCGTTTGACTTCACTGTCCAATTCAGCCGTACGCTTTTCCTCCTGGGCCAGGAGTCGCTGAAAGTTAAGGCTCCTCGCCTTTTCAGCATTGAACTTTTCTTCCAATACTACACACCCATTCATCACCGTCCCCCCGAATAATAGGATTCCGAAAAGAGCGGTCTTCCCCATTTGTGCACAAATTGGCTGCTCATCCCTCCGCATACACCCTCCTTTTACCCGGCCGTCACCGATCCCCGAGGACGAAGAGACGCTTAGAATAGTGGGCACTGGTGCGAAAGTCAAAGAGAGCAATCCAGTCCACTTTGACCGTTTCGCTGGCCTGTGCTACGGTCAGGTCCGGCTTTCCGCATAGGCCGTCCTCATGTTGCGTTACGACCAGCAGAACATCCTCACCTCGATCCCAACGGCCTCGGAGCGCTGAGCACAATGATGCAACAGGATTCTCTCTTTCACGACATACCTCCCTGTTCTCCGAATCGTCAGGCTGATGTAGATCGGCTGGCCGCACTCAAGAACCAAATCCGACATCACGACTATCTGTACTATGTGAAAGACTGCCCCGAGATTTCCGATGGGGAATATGATCGCCTGTTTCGCGAACTGCTCGATCTCGAGCTGAAATATCCGGACCTGATCACTCCCGATTCTCCAACCCAGCGTGTTGGGGCCGCTCCCTTGGATGAACTTGGGAAGGTCCCACATGAACGGCCCATGTTGAGTCTCGACTCCTTGATGGATTCTGCGGAGGTCTTGTCCTTCGACCAGCGGATGAAACGAGAGCTTGAAACCGAGCAGATCGAATACACCGTCGAGCCGAAATTCGACGGACTCTCAGTCGAACTCGTCTATGACCACGGCATCTTTGTTCGTGGGGCGACTCGTGGTGACGGTACGACTGGCGAGGATGTCACGATTAACCTCCGCACAATTCGGGCCCTGCCGCTACAGCTGCAGACCGACAGCTACCCGGATCATCTCGTCATGCGAGGCGAAGTGTACATGCGCCTCTCCGACTTCCACGCGCTCAACCGCCGCATGACGGAACAGGGAGACGACGCCTTTGCCAACCCACGGAACGCCGCGGCCGGTTCCCTCCGCCAGCTCGATTCGCACATGACGGCCTCTCGGCCCTTGGTTGTGACCTGTTATGAGGTGATGGCAATGACCGGCGCTCATCCTCCAACACATTGGGACGAACTGGAACGGTTAGCCGAGTGGGGACTCCCCGTCCCCTCTCTACGCCGACGGTGCGAAACAATCGACCAGGTCTTGGCCTTTCACCGGGAAACTCAGGAGCAACGCGACCATCTCCCCTACGAGATCGATGGGGTCGTGGTGAAGGTCAACCGTGTGGACTGGCAGAACCGGCTGGGCATGAAATCCAGAAGCCCTCGATGGGCCGTTGCGTTCAAGTTTCCTCCGCGAAAAGAAATCACGGAGATCCAGGATATCGCCATCTCCGTCGGACGCACTGGAACATTGACCCCTCTCGCCCTCTTGATACCCGTGGAGGTAGGGGGGGTGACCATCAGTCGCGCAACTCTGCACAACGCCGATGAGGTGGCCCGAAAAGATATCCGGGTCGGTGATACGGTGCGGGTTGAGCGTGCTGGAGACGTCATCCCAGCAATCGCCGAACGAATCCCTATCTCCGGTCAAGTCAGACCAGAACCCTTTCTGATGCCGCAACACTGCCCGATATGCGGTTCAGCTGTGGCGAGAGAAGGGGCATATTACTACTGCACGGGGCAAGCCGCCTGCCCCGCACAGCTCAAAGGTGCCATTGAACATTTCGCATCAAAAACAGCCCTTAACATCGATGGCCTCGGCAAGAAGACCATCGCGCAACTCGTCGATCACGGACTCGTGAAGGACCTGTCTGATCTCTACCGGCTCAATCAGCAGCAACTCCTGACGCTTGAAGGCTTCGCCGAACGATCGTCGACGCTTCTCCTTGAATCCATTGCCAATAGTAAGACTGTGCCGCTTGAGCGCTTCTTGCTGGGGTTGGGAATCCGCCAGATCGGTCAGCATATCGCCAAGGTGCTCGCCCGTGAGTTCGGTTCGCTTGAGGCTGTCATGGCAGCGGACCGGAATCGGTTTCAGACCATCCGAGAGGTCGGGCCTGAAATTTCAGAAAGCCTGGTATCCTACTTTCAGGAACAGTCCAACCGTCGGGTCATCGCTCAACTGCAGGAATTGGGCGTCTCTATCATAGAACCACGTCTTCCGCAGAGCCACACCCCGCTCCCCTTTTCAGGGAAAAGCTTCGTCTTCACGGGAGGGCTGTCGAGTTTCTCAAGAGATGAGGCCAGGGCGTTGGTTGAACGACTGGGTGCACTGGTCTCATCCAGCGTCAGCAAGAAAACAACCTATGTTGTGGCTGGCTCCGACGCGGGCTCCAAACTTGAACAGGCCCGCAAATTGGCCGTCCAGATCCTGGACGAAGAGGGATTCAAGAATTTAATCAATTCGTCCGAAACGCTGTAGGATTACACAGAAGCTTCGACCGGCACCGCCACCTTCTCATCCTTGAAAATAGTGACGCTCCGTATCGAACGAGGATCGGCTTCGTGGACGACCAACCGGCAGTTCTCGATGCGGAGTTCTTCGCCCGCCTTGGGGATTCGACCGAGATTTTCTTGGATCAATCCTCCGATCGTCAGGGCCTCATCCCCACCCAGCTCGACCTTGAGAAAGTCATTCACTTTTCGCACTTCAGTCCGCCCATGAACTAAGATCTGGCTCTTTCCGATACGCTTAATGAGTTCTTCCGTGATGTCCGTTTCGTCGACGATCTCGCCGACTACCTCCTCAAGGAGATCCTCGAGGGTCACAAGCCCCATGACACCGCCGAACTCGTTTACGACAACACCCATATGTCGTTTTTCTTGCTGAAACTGTTTCATCAAATCGTCCGCTGTCTTCCCGGCTGGAACAAACAGTGGGGGATGCGCAATATCCCGCAACCGTAAATCCGTTCGCCCTTTGGCCAGTTCCGTCAGCGCCTTGGTCTTATAGAGGATACCCGTGATGTTATCGAGCGTATCGTCATAGAGAGGAATACGGGAGTATTTCGAGTTGTAGAGCTGCTCCTGTGCCTCCTTGAGACAAAGATTTCCGTCCAAAGCAAACACATAGATGCGCGGGGTCATCGCGTCTTCGGCTGTAATATCCTTCAGCTGGAACACGTTCTTGATCATCTTGACTTCTTCAGATTCGATCTCGCCCGCTTTCCCACCCTGGTCGAGCATGATCTTGAGTTCTTCCTCCGTCACCAGGGGATGGGTGAGTCCTTTTCCGCCTGTCAAACTGTAGATCAGCGGTACCATCAAGAACAGGAGCGGCCGCAGCATCACCTGAACCCCATAGATCGGGTAGGCCAGATTCAGGGTCACAGGCACAGAAAACTTCGCGGCCAACGTCTTCGGAACCACATCCACGCAGACCAACAGAACGAAGGTCAGGATCCCGACCATGACGGCGATGGCTTCCTCCAAAATGGTCTTCTCACCATACGCATTCAGCGTGATAAACGTGGCAAACATCGGAATCGCCGTGCTTACCAAACGATCTCCCACAAGAATGGCCGAAAAGAGTCTCTGAGGGTCACTTCGGAGCTGAAGAGCTTTCTCCGCTCGTTTGCTGCCAGTCTGAGCCAACGCTCTCAGCTTGGTCTCGTTGACCGAAAAGAAGCCGATCTCGGCAGTGGAAATAATAGCGGATAACCCAATCAACCCTAGAAGGATGAGGATGTCCATGTAATCATCTATTTAGGGACGTTGGACCAGTGCGGCTGGCCTGATGAGAAGCCGAGTGTCTCCAAGAGGATACCTCTTAGTCCACCCATCAGAAGATCGTGCGATTAGGATAATGGGACCAGTTAGAATAGGGTTCACAGCCGATACATCTATCACAGGGATCACAAGCAGGCAAGCAATTCAGGAATTCATACTGAAAAATCAATTAGTTCTAAACAGACCATCGGTTAACGACGGCCTGATCTCGCCATCTTCCACTGTTGTCGTTCAACATCTACCCATCATCTCGTATCACGAAGGATTGGAGATGAAACATTCGATCAAGACTCGTTGAGGCCTTGTGAGCTTCGGACTCGACCAAGAACCGGCCGATCTGGACTCGGTACCGACGCCCCTCAGGAAGCTCTGTGCGGACAATCCGCCCATCGGTAAAGTCGCGCTGGATCCGTGTAAATAGAGCCTGTGCATTGTGGAGATCTGCAAAGGAGCCGGCTTGAACCCTGAGGACTCCCATACCTTCTGGCCGAGGATCATAGCGCACGACTCGAAGCTCAACCTGATCGGTTCCGTTGCCGGTCATCCCAAGAGCTTGAGCACCGGCCAACGAAAGGTCCAAGATTCTCCCCTTGGCAAAGGGTCCTCGATCATTGATTCTGACCGTGACATGCCGCCCCGAAGGTAATGAATGAACCACTGCGACAGATCCCAAGGGCAACGTCCGATGAGCAGCCGTCAACCCATACATGTCGTACCGCTCCCCATTGGCGGTCTTCTTCCCGTGAAAACCTGGGCCATACCACGAGGCCATCCCTCGCTCGACAAACCCAACCGGATAATTGGGCAAGCGATCGACATGACGAAGGGGTGCCGCACAACCTTGAGACAGGACCGCACCGAGCCCAAAGGCAATGATTAGGAACGACGCAGGGTCCGTGAGCGGCCTTAGCCGCATGGGCTAAAACTCGTCGAGCGATTGGTTGCGGAGAATCGTGAGGGCTTTTTCAGTTTTGGAAACGGTCAGGACCACGATGGCCCGCTTCCCCTCCCTTGAGGGCGTACAGTAGCCGCACTTAATATTGATCCGGCTCCTCGTAAGCGTGTCCGCCACCTTTCTCAAGGCTCCAGGCTTGTTCTCAAGGCTCAAGACCAAAGCCGTTTCCTCGCGGAATTTGATCTTTGCCGCCCGTAAGGCAGCACGTGCCCCATCGAGGTCAGCCACGAGCAACCGCAACTTGCCTGTGCCCATGACCTCCGGAGCAGAAAATGCCTTGATATTCACTCCCGCTGCACCAAGCACTGCCGTCACTCCGGCAAGTGTGCCAGGTTTACTCTGTCCGCTGATGACGAGCTGCGTTGTAGTCGGCATATCGGTACTCCCCGTAACTAGCTGCTATCACAGCCTTCTTCGTCTTGTTGAACGAGTCGCCTGTAATGGAGTCCAGGCCCCGTGATGATTCACCTGAGTTCGCCACGGCGACAGGGTGTGACAGGACTTTCCAACCCTGGTTAGCCTGATCACGCGTCTTTTGCTTCCAACACGAGTCCGTAGAACACGTCGTTTTCGATGCCCGACACAGGATGAAGGCCGCTTACTTTGCATCGTGGCACACCCCTTACGAACATCCGCTCGTCGAACCGCAACTCACACATTTGAGACACGTGCCGTTCCGAACCATCGTGAACTGTTTGCATTCAGGACAAGGATCCCCTTCATATCCTTTCACCTTGGCATCCTTGGCGTTTTGAACTTCCGTCAACGTCAGCGTTTCCCGCATGATTTCCACTTGCCGGGCAACGCTGTGTCCGTTTCCGTGGCTATGGCCATTCCCCTTTCCGCCGTTCCGACGGATCGGAAGATGCTCTGTGACAACGGAAGACTTGGCCAATGCATTCAGATCGGCTTCCTCGTCGAAGCATTCAGGATCCATGTCGTCTTTCTTCATTGAATCCATGCGCAGATCGTCTTCTTTGACCTGGGCAAGGTCATATCGATCAAGATACGTGACGGCCAATTCACGGAAGATGTAATCGATAATCGACGTCGACATCTTGATCCGATCGTTCAGTTTCACCGGCCCGTTGGGTTCAAACCTGGTGAAAACGAAAGCCTCCACGAACTCTTCGAGCGGCACACCATGCTGAAGCCCAAGGGAAATGGCAATGGCGAAGCAGTTCATCAGACTCCTAAACGCCGCTCCCTCCTTATGCATGTCCAAAAATATTTCCCCGACCGTCCCATCCTCGTATTCGCCGGTTCGGAGATAAAGTTTGTGCCCCCCGACAATGGCTTTTTGCGTGTACCCATTCCGCCGACTCGGGAGTGGACGCCGCTTGGCCAGATATCGGACGAGCACGCGCTCAGTCACTTTTTCAGCCATTTCCAAGACACCAGGCACAGCCTCCAACGCCTTCCCGCTATCAGACGACGCGCTCAATGGCTGACTGAGCTTGGACCCGTCGCGATAAAGCGCTACCGCCTTCACCATGCTCTTCCAGGCAAGGAAATACGATGCCTTGACGTCTTCGACCGTGGCCTCGGACGGCATATTGATGGTCTTGCTGATCGCACCGCTGATGAAGGGCTGTGCCGCGGCCATCATGCGAATGTGGGCGTCAACGGCGATGGAACGTTGCCCTATACGACCACATCGATTCGCGCAGTCGAAGACCGCCAGATGCTCGGCCTTCACGTGCGGTGCGCCTTCGACCGTCATCGTCCCGCAACAGAAATCGTTCGCGGCAGCGACTTCTTCCTGCGTAAAACCGAGAGCCTTCAACATATTGAAGTTCTTCTCGTTCAGCTGCACCTCGGTCAGACCAAGTTGCTCGATGCAGAAGGCCTCCCCAAACGTATATTTATTGAACGCGAATTGAATCTCGAACGCTTGCGACAAGCTGCGCTCCAGACGATCGAGCGCCGTGTCGTCGAAACCTTTCAGCCGAAGCGTGTCGTGGTTGATGAAGGGGGCGCCTTTGAGGGTCTGGGCCCCAACACAATAATGGACGATGTCCCGTACCTGTTGATCCGTATACCCGAGATTGGCCAAGGCGAGTGGAATACTTTGGTTGATGATCTTGAAGTACCCGCCACCGGCTAACTTTTTGAATTTCACCAATGCAAAATCCGGTTCAATCCCGGTGGTATCACAATCCATGACCAACCCGATCGTCCCGGTCGGAGCGATCACCGTCACCTGAGCATTGCGATACCCATACGCAGTCCCGAGTTCAAGCGCATGGTCCCAAGCCCTCCGGGCAGCCAGGAGCAATTCTGGGGGGCAATGTTCAGGACGGACTCCTGCGGGAGCAATGGTCAACCGTTCATATTCCTCGGGAGACGCCTGATAGGCCGCCCGTCGATGGTTACGAATGACGCGCAACATGTGTTCCCGATTTTTTGCGTAGCCGGGGAAAGGCGACAGTTCCGCCGCCATTTCCGCCGATGCACTGTACGCTTCCCCCGTCATGATTGACGTGATGGCACCGCAGATGGCTAACGCCTTGGGCGAGTCGTAGGGGATACCTTGGCGCATGAGCACCGTCCCCAGATTCGCATACCCCAACCCCAGCGTCCGGAACTGATAGCTTTTCTCGGCGATCGACTGGCTCGGGAAAGACGCCATCAAGACGCTGATCTCCAGCGCGATCGTCCACAGCCGAACGGCATGCCGGAACTCTTCGAGTTCGAACTGCCCATCGGCGCCGTAGAACTTCGTCAGATTGAGCGACGCGAGGTTACAGGCCGTGTCATCCAAGAACATGTATTCGGAACAGGGATTGGAGGCGTTGATTCGGCCATCCTCAGGACAGGTGTGCCATTCATTGATAGTGGTATCGTACTGCGTCCCCGGATCAGCACAGGTCCAGGCCGCCCACGCAATTCGATCCCACAACTCTCTGGCCTTGATGGTCTTGCAGACTTTGCCGTTGGTGCGCCGTTTCAGTTCCCAGTCCGCATCGGCTTCGAGCGCGGCAAAAAACTCGTTGGGAATCCTGACGCTGTTGTTCGAATTCTGGCCGGAGACTGTTTGATAGGCCTTCCCGTCCCAATTGGTATCGTATTCGTGAAAGACAAAATGCGTGAACCCCTGCTGCGCATAGGAGAACATCCGTTGGATATAGGCCTCCGGCACCATCTCTCGGCGGGCTGACGCCAACGCCTCGCGCAAAGCGGAATTCGTCTTCCGATCGAGGTCCAGCCGGAGCGCACCATTCCCGTCGACGGTATGACAGGCCTTCAAGACGGCATTGAGGCGCTGCGCGCAGATCTTCGACCCCGTCACCATCGCCGCCACTTTTTGTTCCTCGATGACTTTCCAATCGATGAATTCTTCGATGTCAGGATGGTCTAAATCCAAACAGACCATTTTGGCCGCTCGACGCGTCGTCCCACCGGATTTGATGGCTCCTGCCGCTCGATCACCGATTTTCAGGAAAGACATAAGCCCGGAAGATCGCCCTCCGCCGGACAGACCTTCGCCATCACCGCGCAGTCTCGAGAAGTTCGTCCCGGTTCCGGAACCATACTTGAACAATCGCGCCTCTCGAACCCACAGATCCATGATGCCGTTTTCATTCACCAGATCATCCTCGATCGATTGAATGAAACAGGCATGCGGCTGCGGATGTTCGAACGCATTCGTCGCCTTCACCACCTCCTGCGTCTTCGGATCGACGTAATAGTGCCCCTGAGCCGGTCCCGATAATCCGTAGGCATAGTGCAGGCCGGTATTGAACCACTGGGGGGAGTTCGGTGCAGCCATTTGGTGCGCCAGCATGTAGCACATCTCATCATGAAAGGACTCTGCGTCTTCCGGTGTCTTGAAATATCCATAGGCCCTGCCCCAATGGGTCCAGCACCCGGCCATGCGCTCAAAGACCTGCCTAGCATCCCGCTCGCCGCCCAACACCGGCTGGCCGTCGGCATCAGCCAGCGGCTGGCCACTCTGATCGCACTGCGGAACGCCGGCTTTCCGGAAGTACTTTTGCGCCAAAATGTCGATGGCTAGCTGAGACCAGGGCTCAGGGATATCGATATGCTCAAGCTTGAAGACAGTTGAGCCGTCGGGGTTTCGAATCTCGGACGACCGTTTGACGAACGCCAATCCCTCATATGGACTCACGCCGCGGCGGGTAAATTTGCGATCAATTCTCACAGTAGTCCTCCAGGGGGAAAAGGATTAGGGTCCATGGGTTGGTTCGAAGCCTTCATAACCGGTATGGGGTACTCACTCATCGCACGCGACACCTACATATAGCTAGCATGTTTTTTTGTCAACACCAAGTATTGTGGATGTTTGGGAAATGAGGGGACAGGCTGTGAATAGTCGAGACGTGAACGGCAGTGCTTATTTCAGTGACATAGTAGCGAGGTTATCCACAGAAAATCTCATCCAAATGAGACCTCCGCAGATGACCCCAGCCATTTTTTCTTTTAGAAGGCCATTCGGCCGATCTTCAGAGTGGCTTCCTCGACACCTTGAAGAGGGATGAATCGGCCGCCGATCCCCAGCACCACGACGTTCGTCCCTGCCACCCGTGCCTCATACAGACTCATCATTCCCCAATTCTGTCGCGCCGTATTCGGACGAACCACCGACTCCAGCAGCTTCTTACTCTGCGTTCGAAACACCTGCCGAATAAACTGTTGCTCCCGAGACGATGTACCCTGGTCCATTCGGTCTATCGCTTTCCCCAATTCCAGTTCAACGAAGTGCAAATAGTCATCCATCGTCGGGTTTGACCAAGCCAAACCGACCAAGAAGATCAGCGCAAGGACGATCACGCTCAAGCGAAGGAGACTCATGATGCTCTACAGTTTGACAAACAATTGTCGGGCCAATTAGCTTAGCCCAAATTGAGTGCACAGGGTCTTATTGAGTCTGGAGGGAACGATGTTTGTCTGGAGCAAGAAACTCGTTGGAGTCCTGTTAGGCATCTTCGTACTGTTATTAGGGATTTTCCTCTTCCAAGGTGTGTCTGAGACCACCAGCGCCCTCAAGACTCATACGACTCAATGGATCATCTTGAACTATGCCTGCCTGCTGGTCTGGCTCTTCGTCTGGATGATCGACCAAGGGCGCGTCCGCGGCAAGAACGTCTGGCTCTGGCTCGTGCCCTTCATCCTGGCTCCACTGCCCACGCTCCTAATCTTCGTGCTCTTTCTACAGCGACGACTATCGTAGCAATGCAGCGTTCCTTGGCAATTTAGCCTGGCTCTACTTTTCTTTCTTCTGGTAGAGAATGGTTAAATTTTCGGCAAACGGTGGTGTAATGATTTTCTGTCTCCAAGTCTTATCAAACGATGTGAGCTCATGACTGATGCAATCGACTAATAATCCAAACCCATCTAATTCTTCATGTAAAGAATAGGTTTGACTGCGCTCATTTTTGGTAACGGTAATGTCCCAGCAAACCAGATCTTCCGTGACAAGATCACGCTTATAGGCCAGAATTTGATTTATTTCACTCCAAAGAACACGGATCGCTGGCTCACCTTTTTGAAGAATCGAAAAACCTTCTCGATTTACATTTAGACTCACTTTGGGAGACGATTTTTCAGCACGAACTGGAGTCATTCTCAGAACCCTTTACTCATCTGCTCAAGCAATCCTAGCTCTGCTTGATGCGAAAGCATTGGCCGCAGACAGTGTTCCAACGGGCGATATCAAAGCAGTAGGTTACGGAATACGTACCGACTAAACTGAGCCGAGCTGATGCAGTCCACTAACACTCGTCCCTCTGTTTACTTGGAAACAGGCAAAGTAGCTGGTTCCATCACAGCAGTCTGTGACGCCGTTTTCTGCTCCGGCTCGATGGAACGACGGATTCGCCACACAGCCCAGAGGCCTGGTAACGCCGCCACCGCTGTTAAAGCATAAAATTGCGTCCATCCTACAACTTCAACGAGATCTGCTGAAGGACGACCGACAAACACACGGCCCAACGCTTCAAGTGAGGACAGGAGCGCAAATTGTGTTGCTGTGTAGCGGGCATCGCAGAGCGACATGACTAAGGCTACAAATGCAGCCGTGCCCATGCCCCCTGTCACATTCTCGATCACGATCGCAGCCGTCAGCGCACCGGCATGTTTCCCCATCAAGGCCAACACGACAAAGCCCAGGTTCGATACAGCCTGCAAAACGCCGAAGATGAGCAACGACCGGACAAGTCCCGACCTTGTCATCAAGAGTCCGCCGATAAAGGCTCCTATCAATGTGGCAAAGATCCCAAGCCCCTTAGCAGCGCCGACCTCGGTCGCAGAAAATCCCAACCCTCCAATCAGAAAGGCCGTCTGCAGTGCAGAGGCAAAGGCATCCCCAAGTTTGTAGAGGACGATCACAGCCAAGAACCCCAGTGCCGTAGGCCTTGAAAAGAACTCCGCCAACGGAGCACCGACGGCCTCCTTCAGACTCTTAGGAGCAGCGGCCACCAACGTCGGATCAGGACTGAGTAAAACAACACCCACCCCAACGACCATGATGGCGGCCATCACCAGGTACGTCATCTGCCACCCGACATAATCGGCAAGCGCCAGTGCCCCGGCTCCGGAGGCCAAGAGGGCGACTCGATAGCCATTCACCCAGACGGCTGCACCCAACCCACGCTCGTGAGGCTGGAGCGTGTCCGTTCGATAGGCGTCGAAAACAATGTCCAACGAGGCCGCAAGGAATGCGACAAGCACGGCATAGGCCGCCAGCCATCCTGGGTGAAGCTTGGGATTGGTCAGGGCCATAAGCCCAAGCGCCACGGCCACACAGAGCTGCGTCAGAACCATCCAGCCGCGACGCCGCCCCAACCAGGGTGGTACCACACGATCCATCACCGGTGCCCAGAGAAACTTGAGCGTATAGGGAAGTCCGACCAAGGTGAAAATCCCGATGGTCTTGAGATCAACGCCCTCGACCGTCAACCAGGCTTGGAGAGTCCCCGATGTGAGCGCGAGCGGAAGACCGGATAGAAACCCCAAGGGCAGCATCACGATGAGGCGCTTATTCAGTAATGCGGCAAAACTGGACGAGTGGTGGGTCACAGAAACGCACCCATATAAGAGCAGATAGAATTAGACGGGTCTATGAGCAGCAAATAGGCCTCAGTGGAACGCAGGATATCATCGCCTCCCGATGCAGCTCAGCAGAATCACAAAACAAGCTGGGCTGGCTTCATCGGCCAGCGTAGGAACGACGGCACCTCGTTGTTCGTATTTCGTATCTCCCTAGCGAACGACGCTTCACGAGATACGCTTCACACGCTTGAAAGCGAGGCGAGAACGAGGCTGAAAGGCGTTTCAGCATCCTGCTAACAGGGTTGTCCATTAAACAAGCAGGGTTTGTATCGAGACAGATCGAATTCAGTGTTTTCTTGATAGACCCGTTCATTGCCGTTGACTCCGTCCTCCTCAGGATCACTCCACATCGTGTGGTTCCACCAATAGAACAAGGGCTGGACTTCCGTCTGATACACGGGATTGCCGTAGCTGCTGCGCGAATACTCCTGAACCAGTCGGCCAGTCACATAATCAATCTCCCCATTGCCTTTCAGGGAATAGAGGAGAATGAACAGACGGGCTTCATGGTCGTAGAGCTCATCAACACGAGAGTTGAGATCAGGCTCAACCGGAAGGGTATCTTTCCCCCACCCTACGGAGGGGAAACCAGCTAGAAGCCACAGAGAAACCGATAGAATGGCAAGCACCTGCATCATCCGTCACACCAAGACTCGACGACGTTGTTCCCTCCATGCAGCCACCAGATGGCGATGGAATGAGCGGTGTCGATGGCGAAGCAACCTTGCTGGATGACGCACGCCCCCCCTATAATGCCACCACTATGGGAACAACCCGTGCCTCTCTACATACGCTCGGCTGCCGGCTGAATCAAGCCGAAACCTCGATCCTTGGAGAGGGACTCAGGCGAAAGGGGTTTGAGCTCGTCGAGTTCGGCCAACCCACCGATGTGCTGATCCTCAATACCTGTTCCGTGACGGAGGACGCTGAACGCACTTCGCGCTACCTGATCCGTAAAACACTGAAACACTCTCCCCATGCCTTCATTGCCGTAACCGGCTGTTACGCGCAAACAGGGATGGAAACCCTCACCCACCAAACCGGGATCGATCTCATTGTCGGTCAGCAGTTCAAACTGGACCTGCCGGCATACCTTCCTCCCCCTCATGAATTGCAAAAACGGCCGACTGCGGAGGTTCACCACACTAAGACGATCTCGCGAGAAGACTTTGATCTGCCCTACTTCGCCGAGCCCGACTCAACTCGGGCCTTACTCAAGATACAGGACGGCTGCAGCGCCATGTGCAGCTTCTGCATCATTCCGTTCGCACGGGGACATGAGCGTAGCCGGAAGCTTGACGATATTCTCGGCGAGGTCCGGAGTCTGACGGACGGAGGCTATAAGGAGATTGTGCTGACCGGAGTGAACATCGGCCAATACAGGCAGCAGGGCGTTGACTTCTTCACGATGCTTCGCCGCCTCGATGATATCTCGGATCTTGAACGCATTCGCATTTCGTCGATCGAACCCACGACCGTCACCGACGAATTGCTCGACCTCCTAGCCTCATCCAAAAAGTTCTGTCCCTATCTGCACATTCCTCTGCAAAGCGGGGATGACCAGATCTTACAGGCCATGAACCGCCGCCATACGATCAAGGAGTATAGTGCATTAATTGACAGAGCATTCGCCAAGATTCCCGACCTCGGCCTTGGAACAGATCTGATGGTAGGATTCCCGGGAGAGACGGATAAGGCGTTTCAAAACACCCTCGCGGTCGCGATGGACCTTCCGTTTTCGTATATCCATGCCTTTCCCTACTCCATCAGGCCTGGCACGGCAGCCGCCCGTCTCAAACCGCAGGTCTCGTCGCCATCGATAAAGAAACGTACCGATCTGTTGCTGGAACTGGATCGTGCCAAGCGGCTGGCTTTTCACAATAAGCAAATTGGAAAGACAGTGGCGGTCCTGTTCGAAGCCGGAACCCGCAGCGCCTATCGATTCGGCACCACTCCTAACTTTACGAGAGTGGCGGTGACAGACTCTGCCGATCTTCAGAATCAGATCATGCCTGTGACGATTACCGCTGCGACAGACCGCTACGGATTCGGCCATATCGCCTCGGCCCAAACAATGAACTCGACCCCGGCACTGCTATGAGTGTAAAAACCCTTCCTCTTGTCCATATCGAAACGTTCGGATGTCAAATGAACGAATCCGACAGCGAACTCGTTCGTGCGATGCTGAAACAGGAGGGGTTTGTCTTCACTGAGGACCGTGAACGGGCCGATGTGGTCTTAGTCAACACCTGCGCAATCAGGGAGAATGCTCACAAAAAGATCTATCTCCATCTTTCCGAGCTCAAGGCAGTAAAAAAGCAACGCCCGCTGGTGGTCGGTGTGCTTGGTTGCATGGCTCAGAATCTCAAAAGCGAGCTGGCTGACAAGGAGCCTCTCATCGATGTCTTGGCTGGACCGGATTCGTACCGACAACTTCCCTCGTTGTTGACGACGGCACTGGACGCCCAAGAACAAGGACTCGCGCGGAAGAGGTTTGCGCTCGATCTTTCGGAGTATGAGACGTATGAAGGGATCCTCCCGGACCGCAATGACGGGGTCAATGCTTGGATCACCGTCATGCGAGGCTGCGACAATTTTTGCTCCTTCTGTGTCGTCCCCTATACCAGGGGACGTGAACGGTCCCGCGACCCTGAATCTATCCTGCTCGAAGCTCGTGATGCTGCAAGCCGCGGGTTCAAGCAGATCACGTTGCTTGGCCAGAATGTGAATTCCTACCGTCATGAAGAATGGGACTTTGCCAGGCTCATCAGCGCCGTCGCAGACCAGCCCGGTATTGAACGAGTCCGGTTTACTTCTCCACACCCTAAAGACTTTCCTCCGGCACTGATCGAGGCCATCGCCACACATCCAAGGATCTGCAAGCACATTCATCTGCCGCTTCAGGCGGGAAGCGATCGGATTCTTGAGCTGATGGGGCGAACCTACACGGGAGCCGAATATCTGGCATTGGTTGAGCGCATTCGGATGACGATCCCTTGTATTGTCCTGACCACGGACATCATCTGTGGGTTCTGTTCCGAATCTGATGAAGACTTCCAGGCTACCGTTCGCCTGCTGGAACAGGCCCAGCTCGACTCAGCCTATATTTTCAAATACTCGGAACGGAAAAACACGATTGCCGCACGAAAGTATGCCGACGATGTGCCGGATCAGCTGAAGGGCCAGCGGGTAACCAGGTTGGTCGAGATTCAACGTGCCATTACGGCGGAGCGCAACCGGCGCTACATCGGAAAGACCATAGAAGTCTTGGTCGAAGGCGATGCAACCAGATCCTCAACGCAGGGTATGGGAAAAACCGACGGAAACATCACGGTCGTTTGGGACAAACACACCGGCCACGCTGAGCCGGGCACATTTCTGACGAAACACATCGTTGACGCCTCTGCTGCAACGTTGTATGGCGCATAACGTCTAGCGGCGACCAACGGGACGACTCATCCACACGTTCGATTATGTACAGCCACCCATCATAGTGAACATTTTCTGACAACATCTCCCGATGGTTTTCTGACAAGTTTCCCCCCCCGCTTCTCCGGTCCCTCTCGCATTCGCCATCCTTAGAATCGTTTCCTCACTCAATGCTTTCCCTCCCTCTCCTTCCTACTGAACGAGTGATCCCGTTCTAACTCCATGACTTTCCGTGTGGATTCATGGCAATCCTTCAGGAAGCTTCTTTAAGCTCTCTGTTCGACTGCACCTCTCCATAAGAGACAGATTGCAACTGACCACCAACCGCTCCCCACCGTCTCCATCAAACACCAAGAAGGCATGGACCTTGCTGTACTCTCGACGTCCGACTTCTTGTGCACCGAAGTGGGTGAGCAGCGGTCATGAAACCCCAAGACTCTGATTCAAAGCCCGGTCCCAACCAGCCCGATTCTGGCATCACGCTCGAAACAATCATTTCTGTCGGGGTCGTCGGTTGGTTGGCCATAGGCATGGTACTCATGGGCCTCGGCATTTGGTAGCACAGTATTCAGAAATACGAAAACTCATGGGCCTCATCGCAGAGTCATGATACTTCTTGAGAATAGTACAAGCAGAAGGAGACTTCCTATGTACGCACGGTTGAGCCTCCGCGGTGCTCAGTATGCCGGGGCCTTTCTAGCCATCAACCTGATCGTGACCGGATGTTCCACGCTCTCAGGAGAATCAAAAGTTGCGAAAACCACGAAGGGATCCGTCTATCTCAAAGACATCGCCGATTGGTCGTTTGAGGCGAGCCATCCGGCGACGATCGACCAGATGACCATCCGCACGGTCGTCAAAGGAGTGGCAATCGAGGACGCCACCAAACCGTTATCCAACATGCCCGCCAGTGGCAGCAAGCCGATGAGAGTATTCAGCGATGAAGACGCCGAGTTTCTTGCTCCCCTGCTAGCCCAAGGTCTATCAGAAGCGAAACCGGAGCAGATTGTCGGTTTCAAGGTGTTTTCATCGGCAGGGTCAGGCGCTGAACCCACAGCGGGCACCCTCTATGTGCACAAGGGGTCCCTCTATCTGACGATCGCTTCCGCACAAGCGAACAAGAGGCAGAGATTCTCTCTTCCAGCTGCCGCTCGTATCGAAAAGGCCCCTTCCTTTGTGGCGATGGGAAAGGGAGCCATGACCCTGGTAATCGACTACCAGGCGATTGCTAAGGCTTCGGCACCTGGATCGGTTGTCGCAACCGACGTTCCAAAAGACTCTGCCTCATCTGTAGCGAGTACTCGGGTCGCAGAAACCCTTCCGTCGCGGGACGACGAGGCCTCTCTTGATCCTTCAGAAACCTCAGCCCACCCGAGGACCGAAGCAGACGCACTCCAGTTGAGCACCGATGAATTGCTCAACAGAAAACTGGACGAGCTCCGAGCAGCGCGGGAGGCCAACAAACTGAAAGATTCCGAGATTGCGACGCTGAAGAAAGAAGCCACGTTGGTCAAGAAGGAACTCCGGCAGCGGACGGACGAAATCAAAGCCTTGAAGGCCAGCAAAGCCTCAGCTCCGTCGGCACCGAAGAAGAAAACGGCGGAAGCGCACCGGACGCGTTGAGCATCAATCGATTCAGCCGATGTCGCACAATTCCGGTTGCAGCAGAATGACTTCTCTGGAAAGCGGCTGGCGGAAATTCATGCGGCTGTAACAGGCATAGGTCACGTAGGTATCCTGTAAGCAATACTGCGCCAGTTCGCGTCCTTGCCGCTTCTCCCACATTTCGGCGACCTGTTCCCCGCTACCTGACTTCGTGTCGACCTGTAGTGCTCGGGCCAATACATCGAGCTTGACCCAGCCTCTCGTATCCCAATTGCTCCAAATGGCCATCGTGTCATACACCGGCTCGGTCCGAAATTTTGCAAGATTGATTTCAACACTGGGTTTTACCTGATTGATGATCGATCGTTTCTTGATAAAAGGAAGATCAAAACCCAGCCCGTTATGCGTGATGTATAAAGTCGGCCGGTCCTGAGCCAACCTGGCCCAAAATTGTCGAAGCAACTCGCGCTCATTCGCCCCGTACCAGGCAATGGCGCTGCGCGCCTCCATCTGATCGGAAAATTCCAGCAGGCCGATGCAGACGATGCGGCTGAACGTCCCATCAAACGCTGATTTCGTGTACGCTTCATCGTCCGCACGACGCGCTTCCTCCACCGCACCCGCCGTAAAGAGGTCGTAGCCTGGTTCCCCAGGAACAAGGCCCTGACATTCAGCAGGCTTCCCTACAAGACGAGCCCACTCCTCACGAGGCGCTTGGACCGTTTCGATATCGAGCACAACCTTCATCGCGACACTCCCAAGGCTTCACGCTGCAGAGACTGAATCACGGCGTAATCGGCCGGAGGGAATGTAAACTGCGTCAGTTCCTCCGGAAGGACCCATCGAATTTCCTCACATCCCAGAGGTACCGGCTCTCCCTGTTCGATCGCGCAGTGAAAGAAATGAAGCTCAACAACCTTGTCGGAATACTCATGCCGAATGACTTGATAGCGGATGGGAGAATCGATCTGAATGCTGAGTTCCTCCCATAGCTCTCTCCGCAAACAGTCCGCAAGGGATTCACCGGCTTCCCGCTTACCCCCGGGGAACTCCCAGAACCCGGCAAGATGAACACCGGCCTTCCGACGAGCGATCAAATAGCGATTATTCCGTTTGATCAGGCCAGCTGCCACCTCTATGACCTGCATAGGCACCCTGCTACGGTCTCCGTTCCATCGGACTGAATGGATAGGTCTTGCAGAACGACTTCATCGGACAGAGCAGACAATAAGGATCGCGCGCCGTACAGACCATCGCCCCAAAGTCCATGATCGCCTGATTGAAGTCGTATCCCTTCTTCGGAGGAATGAGAGCTTCCGACAATTCCCAGAGCATCGGCTTCTGCGCTTTCGGATCCCCTTCGGCAACAAACACTCTGTGCAGAACCCGTATCACGTTTGTGTCGAGGATAGGGGCATCTTCATTGAATGCAAAGGAGCGAATCGCCCCCGCGGTATACCGCCCAATTCCTTTGAACGAAAGCAACTCCTCCGCATCGCTGGGAAGCTTTCCCCCATACCGTTCCACTGTTTCACAGGCAATCCCGTGCAATCGTTCCGGACGAACGTTGTATCCCAGCGGGTACCACGTCTTCTTCACATCAGCCACCGGTGCCTCGGCCAAATCCTCAAAGCTCGGATATCGTTCGAGAAACTCCCTGTACTTGGGAATGACTCGATCAACCTGCGTCTGTTGCAACATTACCTCGGATACGAGGATGTGATAGGGATCCGATGTTTTTCGCCAAGGCAAATCTCGACCATACTCCCCATACCACTTCAAGAGTCGCTGCTGAAACCGACGCTTGGCGGAAAGATCCGGGAGGGCTACCTTTTGTGATTTTTTCTTCTTGGAAATGCGTCGCCCAGGCATGTGCCGAACCTATACTCACACTCGCATGACCGGTCGCATTGTAGAAGTCTCGTTCTCCAAAAATCAAACAGGCCGTTCGATCACGCCCATCAGATCACCCCCTCCGAAGAATGAACGCCGTCTGTTCAAAGTAAAATCCGCATGGTAACCTCTAACCAGCTGCACAGGAGGAAGGCTATGAAATGGGAAACCTTCCGGGATCAATGGTTGCGAGCCTCGGTCTTCGCCGGAATTTTAGTTAGTATCCTCACCCCATTTTCATCCGAAGCCGAAACACTCCAAGTGCCTTGGGAATGTTCGACCTATACAGCAGACGCACAAACCCGTTGCGTGAATGCCTTCATGGAAGCGCAACAAAAGAAAATCGCTGAGCTGGAAGGAAAACTCCAGGCGCAGCAAAGTACCGTCGGTCAACTCAAGGATCAACTCGACCGGCAATCTGCCGCGACGACCAATTTGCAACGACAGCTGGCGGAGCGCCCCATGACCAGCGTCGTACCCTTCTCCTACGGTTATCCCTATGGCTACGCCTTGTCACCGGCCCTTGGACTTGGACTCGGTTTAGGTCTCCATTTTGGAAGCGCTGCGTTCTACGCCTCGCCGTACGACCGCCCATATTGGGGGTACCGGCATTTCGGCTATTGGGGCTACCGCTGGTGATGCCAGAAGACGACCACACTGGAGAACAGTCCACAAGTCCCGCCTGTTTTACGGCTGTTTAGATCGGGCTTTTCATTGACAAGAGCGCCTTCACCACATAGCCTGCTCTGTAGAGTGATCGAACCCGGTTCATTGCTTCACAGTAGTAGAACCCTCACAAGCCTAGGGCCCGTGCATTGACAGCAGCGGGACCTGTCAAAGGTATACGAGATGGTTGTTCGGAAATTTCCGCGATTCCCGGTCTCAGCTCCCAGCACGCTGGTCCAACGCGATAAATTGCGATACAACGCACTGGTAAAGGACCTTTCACTGAAAGGATGCCGGTTGGAAAGTACCCTCCGCCCATTCACCGGCATGCAGGTCGAACTGTTTCTCCAAGTTGAAGCGGACACCACCCCAATCCATGTCAGCAAGGGAACGGTTCGATGGTCCGGAGCTCAAGGTATTGGAGTTGAATTTCTGACAATTGAAGCCCCTGACCAAGAACGCCTCAAGCAAATGGTGGAACAGCTCACCATCACGGCAGGACAGGCCCTGATCGTGCCGAAAGGTGAGCTGCCAAAGAAGTGACCGCCTCTCTCAGGCACACTCCATGCGGACACCGCCTCCGCACTGGGGTTCCCCCGAGATTCTTATCGACGAAGACCTACTGGTTAAGGAGGTGCATTTCGTCTTCAACATGGCGGAGTGTGCCCCCTGGCGGCAGATCCCATTCCCGACGAAGAAGTATGAAGCAAGCCATCCTCATGTCCCTCAAGTTGTACCAGCGGATTGCCGATTCATCTTTGTAACCCAGGCAGGGAGAGACCTGTGAAGTGGTGGAAATCGACAGCAAAAGCCAAACAGGAGGCAGTCCATCTCGACTCTGACCGCCGACGAGAGCCTCGCATAGGAGGAACCTTTAAAGTACGATACTCCGGTTCAGAAGGAAACGACATCATCATCGGACACGGCACCATCACCGACCTGAGCCGATATGGATTCCGCATCCAAGGAAATCAACATGTACAGGTCGGCATGGAGCTCGGTCTATTCCTCGAACTGCCGGATCGGGACAGTCCGCTCTGCATTCCCCAAGCCACCGTCTCTTGGGTGAACGGGCGATGGTTTGGAGTGGAGTTACGAGCCGATCGAAAAAAAGAACCCGAATGGTTGGAGTATCTGCTGGAATAAGGGTTCCCTTTCTCCCTCTCAGCTGCACCTCCATTATGCTGTCACTAGATTGAGCCATAGCGACAAAGTGCACTGCACGAACATCGCTAGCTCTGGCATCCACCATAGGAACCGAAACCTTTTCCTCCGACTTGATCTCCTCCGCAGAAACAGGGCCTAGCAGGGAAAGCCCGGAGGCGGAAAGCCGGTGCGGCGGACGCACCCCACTGGCAACGGACACAATACCACACAGGGGAGAAGTCGGTATCAGGCAGAGGAGGAAGACGGGTCAGCAGACGGGGGCCCGTGCGGGTCCCGCCCCACCTCGTTCGTACGATACAGGCCGCCGGTGATGGTGGTCACGTGTTGATTGAGCGCCAGATCGAATCGAACGCTTGTTTCTATGATACTTGTCAGCGTAATCGTCCGGCCCGGTTGAGTGGCTGAAGCCGGATAAGAAATGATGGTCTGGCTGTACGAGACCGACGTGGACGACGAGGTGATCGTGGGACTGCCTGGCGTAGCTTCATCCATCACGTCATCCCATATCAAGAGGGGTTTATCACAGGTCGTGTGGTGGCCCGGTAGGGCCGCGCCCAGCCTCTATCTTTCGGCGCGAAGCGCCGCCGTGGTCAGCCTCTATCATACCGGTACCAAAGAACGGTTTTCCAGAATGTCGGCGGGGTTTTCGATTTAAACGCTTGGAGAGCCGTCTACGATCTTTTGGGCTCTCCTCCCCCCTCTCGAAGGCAACCCCCTCCCAGCGGGCAAATTGGGGCGACAGGCGAGCCCTTCCCTGTCTGGTCGGCGCCTTGCGCTTTCTACCTTTCTGCCTCCTCTACTACGAGGGGTTTTCTCTGATGGATCAATTGTCCCATTTTTCAGGCCGTGTCTGCGCGGGACGAAGTGCGCTTGCGCACGGAGCGTAAGTGGGTTTCCGAAACAAGATTAAGAGAGGTTAAACAGCGGTAAAAAGAATAGGGATAAGAAATATGAACACTTCTATATATAAATTGATATCTTACGAAATGTGTTGGTGCGCAGCGCCTAGGACTTTGACGGTAAGATGGACGACTCCGGGTTCACTCACAACCAATAGCCTTTGGGGGCATCTCTCTGTCGTGCATTCGCTGTTTTGATCTCGTCAATGAAATCGATCGATGGCGTAAGCGTATAGAGCACCTCCCGCACGGCCCTGGTAATTACAGCTGTGTCTACCTCATAGTCCAAGCTACAGCGGGTACCAGTCTGGGCCTCACTTATCGGGCGAGAAGTCCATAGTTATCCAGACTCACCGAACCTCCCGCCTCACACCCTGCCCCGCATTTCAGTAGTGCAACAGTGGTGCTGTTATATCAAGATGACAGAGAATCCAAGATGTTGTCTGTACCTACTCGAACAGAGGCTGATCCGGTAGGCTGCCAAGGTGGACTGGAAACTCCCCGTTCTTCGCATCGGCAACGTAGCGCCTCAGCGCTTCGCTGACCACTGGAAAGGCCATCGTCTCCCAAGGGATGGCGGAGAGTGAAAAGAGCCGGACGTCCAAACTTTCAGGTCCAGCCATGAAAGTCGGCGCCGTCATTCGTCCCCGAAACACGAGGTAGACCTGTCCGATATGAGGTAGGCTGAGCACGGCATAGAGTCCGGCAATCTTGACATCAGCCTGCGCCTCCTCCATCGTCTCACGCACAGCCGCCTGCTCAGTACTTTCGCCCAACTCCATAAAGCCGGCCGGGAACGTCCAGAGTCCAAGCCGTGGCTCGATCGCACGACGGCAGAGAAGGACTTGGCCTTCCCATTCCGGAATACAGCCCGCAACAATCTTGGGGTTATGATAATGAATGCGCTCGCACTGGTCACACACATGCCTCGGAAGATTGTCACCCACGGGAACTTTGTGTGTCACGGTCGCGCCACAGTGACTGCAGTAGTTCATAGCCGATAGGTTCCCACTCTCTAACTACCAAGGACAAATCGCCGGCACTGGTAGGCATGGATAACACAATCGCCCAGGCTTTGCACGTCGGTCCCACAGCGACGACTGCTCATTGCGTCAAAAGTCTAATACCCAGTCCGACAGATGTCTGGACCGTTGCCATTCATGATCCTTTCCCCCCCCCCAATTAATACTTCCAAGACATTATTTATCAATACGTTATCGGCGACCGGCACTTCCATCCTCTTGACTTCTATGCAGCGCAACCTATTGGGTTGATATAATGCCCTGAACGTTCAGCAAGGATGGTTGCCCATGGAAGAGAATGTCTTATCGATACTGCCGATACTCCCCGTCAAGCGCACGGTTCTGTTTCCGGGAATCATGATGCCGCTGACGATTGGGCGTGAGCGATCTGTCGCCGCTGTCAATGCCACGATGAAGACGGAGGAAAAAACGATCGTCGTCGTGGCTCAACGAGATCCCCAGACCGAGGAACCTGGGCTGGCTGATCTGTACTCCATCGGGACAAAAGCCACCATCAAGCAAATCGGCCAAGCCTCCGAGGGAACCATCCACGCCCTCGTTCAAGGCCTGGATCGCGTCGTCCTTTTAAAGGAGGAACAGTCGGCTCCTTACACCACCGTGCGCGTTCGGACTCTCGCTCGTCCTTCGGACGAGGGAACGGAGGTGCAAGCACTTCACCGAGCCATTCAAGAACTTGTGTCCGAGTTGCCCAGACTGATCCAAGCGCCTGCCATTCAAGAAATCGGTGCCGTATTGAGTAATGAAGATGACTCTGTCGCGCTGGCCTATCGTATCGCCTCTCTGGTGAATCTCAATGTGGTGGAGGAGCAACGTCTGCTCGAGTGTGCGTCGACCCTCGACCTCCTGCGCAGCCTCTACGCCGCCCTGTCGAAAGAAATACAAATCTTGCAACTTCGTGAAAAGATCACCCGAGATGCCCAGACAAAAATCGGGAAAACCCAGCGTGAGTACGTCTTGCGCGAACAATTGAAGACCATCCAGGAGGAACTAGGCGAAGGCGAGAATGATGAGAACGAAGTGGCTCGCCTCAAGCGACAAATCGCCGAGGCGGACCTGCCCGATCATATCCGCAAAGAAGTCGAGCGAGAAGTCACCCGATTAGGCAAAGTCCCGCCCACCTCACCGGATCATCAGGTCCTTCGAACCTACCTCGAACTGGTCCTTGAACTTCCCTGGAGAAAATCCTCCGAGGAACATCTTGATCTCTCCACCGTCCGTAAGGTGCTGGAGGAAGATCACTATGGCATCAAGGAAGTCAAAGAACGGATCGTCGAACATTTGGCGGTCTTGAAACTCAACCCAAAGGCCAAGGCCCCGATTCTCTGTCTCGTCGGACCACCTGGAGTCGGCAAGACCAGCCTAGGCCAATCGATTGCACGAGCCATGAGCCGAACCTTCGAGCGATTCAGTCTGGGCGGCGTCCATGACGAAGCTGAACTACGAGGCCACCGCCGCACCTATGTCGGCTCGCTCCCTGGCCGTATTATCCAGGCGATCCGTCGAGCAGGGGTCAACAACCCGGTCTTGATGCTCGATGAGGTCGACAAGATGGGTCGCGATTTCCGAGGCGACCCGGCGTCGGCGCTGCTTGAAGTTCTGGACCCGGCCCAGAATCACACATTCCGTGATCATTACTTGGATCTTCCCTTCGATCTGTCGAAGGTGTTTTTCATCACCACGGCGAACACGCTCGATACCATCAGCCAACCCCTGTTGGATCGGATGGAAGTGATTCGCCTTCAAGGGTATAGCGAACGCGAGAAAGCCGAAATCGCTCGCCGTTACCTTTGGCCCAGGCGGTTGAAGGAAGCCGGTATTCAAGAGAGCCAGGCGGTGCTCACGGACGAAGTGCTGAATCTTGTGATCTCGCGCTACACACGGGAAGCTGGGGTGCGACAGCTCGAGCAGATGCTGGGACGGTTGACCAGAAAAGTCGCCTTAACATTCGCCGATCTCCCGGACGGTCAAGAGCGCCAGCCCGTCGCTATACGGACCGACATGCTTGGCGAGTGGTTGGGCTCCGAACGGTTTATGCCTGAAGAGGCGAGGAAACATTTGCCTCCCGGCGTCGCAACAGGCCTCGCATGGACGCCGACCGGCGGCGATGTGCTCTATATTGAAACCACCTTGCTCCCTGGGGGGCACGAGTTGACCCTGACGGGACAACTCGGCGACGTGATGCAGGAATCGGCGCGTGCGGCCAGGAGTTATCTCTGGTCACATGCCGAGAGCATGGGATTGGACATCTCGCGCTTTAAGCGGAACGGAGTCCACATCCACGTGCCATCTGGAGCCATTCCCAAAGATGGTCCATCAGCCGGCATCACCATGGCCACCGCGTTGGCTTCCGCGTACGAGAACAGAGCCGTGCGAAGCGACACGGCGATGACGGGAGAAATTAGTCTGAGTGGACTCGTCTTACCCGTGGGCGGCATCAAGGAAAAAGTGCTGGCAGCCCATCGCGCCGGAATCAACCGGATCGTCTTGCCGAAGGCGAACGAGAAGGACCTCAAGGATGTTCCGCAGGAAGTGCGCGATGAGCTGACGTTCATCCTTGTCGAACGGATTGAAGAGGTCCTACCGGCAGCGTTCAATCCCGATTCTCACGATGCCCCTACCGGCAACGAACCTGTAGGAACTACCAGCACCACGGAGAATTGTTAAGGTGTGTAGAACGCACGAACGATCTGCGTCAGGTTGAACAACATCGCATGACGGCGCGTATAGACCGCGTGACCGAAGTAGTGGTCACGCGGATTCGTTGATCCGGTGCTGTCCTTATAATCAACGAGTATGCACCGCCCTTCGCTAGGGAACCGCACCGCCCGCCTCGCACATTCCAGCCACCGTTCAAACCCATCATAGGGCTCGACCAGCTCCCAAACCATCTTGTTCACAACCCTGGCTGTTTCCGTCGCAGGGACGGCATCACTGCCCGCTACGGCCAGTTCCTGCACGTAGTCTCCACCCCAGGCAATCGGCATCTCCATGGTGATTTGAGGCAGTTCCATCTTGGCCAACCAACTCTTCCCATCCGTCCGCAAATTCCGGTGATTAACGATGTGCAGGAGCTTCCCAATCCCAGAAATATCCCATCCGTAACGGACCGGTGTGCCAAAGGTGATGATGTCGAGCGCAACACCGTTCAGCAGTGTAGCCGTTGCCACCAAAGATTCGATGCGTTTCATCGTCTCGACAAGCCCCGGCTGGTTCGCCTGTTGCGCATAGCTGTTCAGCACACTGAGAAGTTTGGGTCGTCCCGTGATCGGGCTTGGGCAAAGAAGATTCGACGCAAGCGCCAGAACCAGTCCCGCTTGTCCATGCGCCTGGACAAGAATTCGGTGACCGGTTCCGGGATTTTGCTCTGTGCAGCGCTTATGGAGTTCATCCAACAACCACACGGCGGCAAGTGCCCGCCCCAGATGGTGGTGTTCGGATGCCCAGAGCAGCCTGTGACAGGAGATGGGACGAGCGAGATTCTGGTTCAGGGTTTTTCGGAACGACTCGACATAGGACTCGGTAAAATTGCCCGCCTCTCCGATCTGTTCATCCAGGAGATGCTTCGTGGCGGGATCGCTCGAAAGCGGCGGCTTCAGCCCGCCCGGCAGCAACGGAATCCCGTTGCTTTCCTCACGCATAGCCGAGAGCAAGGCATCGACTCCCGACACACCGCGTGAATAGCCCCGCTTCAGGCCACCGGCGTCATCCAACCGCTGCATCCCAAACAGATCGGTCCCGTGGAGCGAGCCATGGAGAAAGACGACGCTTGTGACACCGGCTTGAGACAGCCTCGTGCCATAGTGGGCCATCGCCTCGCCCCATTTTGGGGAATCTGGAGGGACAATGTCCGTCAGATCAGCGACGCTCAATCGCGCCCCCGGATTCTTGCGCGACAACTCATCGTGTTGAAAATTATTTTCGAGGGGCATAAGGGATTACATAGCTGATCTCGAATCTGGACTGCAACCGGATCTGTACGGATCGAGCTCTGTTACTGATGGGTATCAGAGGGGCTTGGAGTGTGATCGGGAAGCTTCGGCAGTACTTGACGTTTCGGCATCACGGCGATGGCGGTACAAATTTTATTCTCTTCATCAATTCGGCGATCGACGATCTTTACATCTTGTAAATATTCTTGCACGATTTCCTCGCGCGTCAGTTCAATATCCTGCTCGGTCTCACGCCCCGACCGTTCACGGACTCGATCAATCATATGTTCCTTAACCAGCACACGGATCTGCTTGGCCAGATCAGTCCGGGCCGACAGCTCCGACACGCGCTGACAGATCGCTCTTCCTTTGGTGAGGTCGCCTTGGCCCTTACCAATCCAATATTGATCTGAGGAATAGCCAACCTCGGCTGATGGAGTCGTGGTAACCACAAGTCCCCACCCAAACCAGAGACCTACACCAATAACAACAAGTCCTCTATTCTGCTTCAACAGTGCCACCTTAGCGATTTCCCCCCGGCGCCCCAAAGGACGGAGTTCCCCGATAATGCGGGCCAGGCTGCTGCACTGCAGGGGGACCCGCTGATAGTGGAGCTTGAGGCGATCGCTTTGCGCCACCACTCCATTGGCCTGGTTGGCCCATCGGTCGACGATCACCCTGAGGCTGTCCTGAAGGTGCCCGATAAATGGTCTCATTGAACGGACGAGACCCTGCGGATCCGCCAGGAGGCGGGACCAACTCATGGCTCGGCATCCGACCGGGGTAACTTCCCGGTCGCGGGGGAGCGGGTGGTGTATGGGGTTGCCGATAGGCGATAGTCTGTTGGGCGATAGCGATATGGGGATTGGCCGGGAAGAGACCAGTCGCGCTGTTCAAAAGACCTTGCGGAATTCCCACCGGCGAGATGAGCACCCAATTGGTCCAGGCCTGCGAGACCATCGCATTCGACTGCACACGGTCCAGAATTTCTTTCCGCTTAAGCGCGGCTTGCTGCACTTGCTCCGGTGTGGCGGAGCTACCCAGCACCTGGTTCACCGACTTGAGCTCTTCTTGAAGCTGTTCATTTTCTTGCTTGAGCTCGGCCAACTGTACACGAGCATCTTCGTTTTCCCGGAGCGCCGTAATCGCGCGGGCGACCTCCTCCGTATCCATCTGCGCCAGAAGATCTGCCTTGATGACTACCACATCGCCGTCAAGACTCGTGGAGATCTGTTGATTGAGCACCAGCACCAAGCCGGCCGTATACGTGCGGATCTCGTCTTTGGTCACGTCCATGCCATCGACAATCGTCACGCTCTCCAGATACGTGGCAACCTGTTCGAGTGCGTTCCGCTTGGCCGCCTCCGTCGCGAGACGGATCGCATCTTCTCGGGTATCGCGGTCGCCCATGCGATGTTCGCCTTGGGCATTAACGACTCGAGGCTCTGCACAGGCAGGAGGTGTGACGGCGAAATCGGCAACGGTGATGAGAAGGCATAAAACCAGAAGGCAAACCCTGAAAAAAGCCATATGGAGGGACAACGACGGTGGCTCGAATCGACCGGACATCGCAGACCCTTCTCGCCTGTAAGCGGCAGATGATCAGCCTTACGGATTCAGCTTAACACCGGAACGATGGTTCTGCCAGCATTCGGCGGGTGCCGTCTCCCACCTTGCCTTCCGGAAAATTTGCATGTTAGGGTACTTCTTTCCTCTATGAAACAACCGGATCATTGTCACGTTATGATGCATCGTACTTCCCGAAAACGCCCATTCCTGGGGGGCCTTCTAGCCTGCTGTCTCGCCTTCGGAGGGTATACTCCCGCTTATGCGACTCCTCCCTTGGAAGCAGCCGCTCCACTCGATCCCATAACAGAACATGTCATCCTGTTCGTCCTCGAAGGGTTTAGCCAGGACTCGCTCAAGAGCGGCGCCATGCCGGTCCTCAGCAAGCTCGTCAAGGAAGGGTCTGTGACCTGGTCGGCCAACGCAGTTCGGCCGGCGTTACGGCTTCCCATGATGGCATCACTTGTCACCGGCCTGCCTGTTGAGAAACATGGGATCACCTGGAATTCGTTTGAATTCAGCCGAGGCTATCCACGCGCCCCGAGCCTCTTTGATTACTTGGATGTCGGCGGGGGACGAGACAGCGCCGTCTTTTTCATGGACGAATCCCTCTATCAACTCGCGAAACCGGCTCCCTACACCGACTACCAACTCTGCGGTGCATTGCGCCCCGAGTGCGGCGCGCAAAAGCTCGTCGCCTACATCCAACAGTACTTCCAGAAGGCCGCAAGCGGTCACGGGTACGGCCATGCCGTCCATGCCCTCCCGCACTTGTTGGTGGTACATCTTCCGGAGGCAGGGCGAGCGGGTGTCAGCCAGGGTTGGAATTCGAAGGAATACCAACAGGCCCTCAAGACGGTCGATGCTGCGATGAAGTCCGTCCTGGACCTCTTCAAGCACTATAATCTCTTGGACCGCACGACCGTCCTCGTGACAGCCTTGAGTTCAAAGGGGAACGACGCCGGCGGGGAAGTGACACAGGCCGAGACACCGGCCGTTCCTTGGATCGTTTCCGGAGCAGGGATCGCGCGTGGCCAAGTCATCCGTCAGCCAGTGTCCATCATCGATACCGGGGCGACAGTCATGCGAATGCTCCAGCTTGAGACCCACACCGAATGGGACAGCAAGGTGATCGAGGAGATTTTCCATACCGACACAGCCGGCCATCCTGTACCCCGTGCCAAGAAGCGCTGACTCTGTATGAATTTCGATATTGCGATGAAACACCGGTCCTTGTCGCTTCGCATCACCGTCATAGGCCTGCTGACGATGGTGTTCGCTGAGGGAAGCTTCGCCGGAGATCGCCCGGCCTCCCATCTCCATGAACACCAGATCACCATTGATGCGACCAAGTTAGTCCCCATGTCATGGTGGCAAATACCCGGCGTTACGCCCTCAATCTGGAATTCCGACCCGGAGTCACTCGACGCCCCGAAGACATCTGAGCGTCGTGACCTGTCACTCAGGCCCGGCAAATACAAATTCATCAGTTTCACCTTCGATTTTTCCTTTACCGTCGGCATGAACGGTACCATCGATTACTCACCCGTCTTGGACCAGTGTGTGCAAGGTCGTGGGACCCAAACTTTGATCGTGTTGTGCAAACGCACCTACCCCCACGGCGGGCAACCTGACCCCTATTACGACCAGAAACCAAACAATGGCTAACGTACTCGATACCCTATTGGACGCACTTGAGGACGTGGACGACGCCACTCGTGAAGAGGCGGCGAAGACCCTTGCCGACCTGGGTGATCCCTCAACCTTAGAGGCTCTACTCGTCGCCTGCAGCGATGACTACTGGTCTGTTCGTGCGCATGCCGCTTGTGGCATCTCAAAAATTGGTGGTCCCAAAGCGATTGAAGCCCTGATCAACCTGTTCAATGACCCGATCATGGAAGTGCGAGACCAGACGGTTGAGGCCATGGCCAAGATAGGCTCGCCTGCCATTGATCGTGTGGTGACGGCATTGAAGGACGAACGCTGGCGAGTTCGAGAACATGCCGCCAAAGCCGCCGGCAAAATGAAGGATCCTCGAGCCGTTGATGCACTGATTGTCTCTTGTCGCGACCGCGATGGAGCCGTCAAGAGTGCTGTGGCCGAGGCCCTTGGTCGAATCGCAGACCCGAAGGCCGTTCCAGCATTGATCAAACTGTTCAGAGACTCATCAAAAATCGTCAGAGAAACCGCCGGAACCGCGCTGGTGTACATTGGACAACCATCGGTTGATCCGCTGATTGATAGCCTCAACGACAAGGATTTCGTGGTCCGCTGTCACGCAGCCCGGGCATTGGGTGGGATGACGACGGACTATCAAATCGGCCGAACCTGGGTCCGTGACGCCAAAGTAGTTGAGGCCCTCATCACAGCATTGAAAGACCCGGATCGAGCCGTTCGTGAAGATGCCACGATCGCGCTCGGCATGATCGGCGATCCACGGGCAATCGATGCGCTGATCGATGCGATGAAAGACGGGGCCGTGAAACGCCATGCCATCGCATCACTCGGGATGATCGGCGATCCACGAGCGCTCCCGGCCGTACTGAATGCTTTAAAAGGCAAAGGGATCAAGCAGGAAGGCTCACCGACACCCGGATGCATCGTCAGTGAGGATGCGTTCATCAAAGAAGCGGCGGCGACTGCGCTGGGGCAGTTTCGTGACCCACGCGTGATTCCAGATCTGATCATGTTGCTGAAAGACGGAGTCTTGCGTGAAAAGGCCGCCGCTGCGCTGACCGTCATCGGAGATGCCGCGATCGAACCGCTCATCGCCTTTCTCTATGACCCCAAGGCTTCTGAGGTTGAGGCGGAGAAGGAACGCGTCCTGTCGTACGCCTCAGTTCGCCTGACGGCCAAAGATGCCCTCAAGCAGATTGTGCTCGAAACCTTGGAAACGCTTGGATGGACTCCATCCGATGAGGAAGTAGAAATCAGTTCCAGCCAAGCCGACAACCTGCGCATCGATCGGCCATTGGGACAGACCGGACGGTTTGGACCATCCGGTGACACCGTCTGATGCAGTCCGACGAATACCATACTCCTTCGTGCAAGGCCGCACTCTCGTATCTCGGTGTTCGCATCTCGCATCTCGTACGCGAAGGACGTTTCTCAAGATAGGCTGCACGCACATGATCGCGACGCGAGAACAACACGGGCGGTTTTTCCCCATATCCTGAGAGAATGCAACATGGTCGACGAGGTTGCAGAACAGATGGCCGCGCTCCGGGACGAGGATTGGGCGATCCGTGAAGAAGCAGCACGTTTGCTTGGCCAGCTCAAAGATCCGCGTGCGGTCACTCCTCTCGTGTCCCTCCTTCGAGACCAAGATCGTTCCGTGCGAGAGGCAGCAATGGAAGCACTCCGCGCGATCGGAGTTCCGGCAGTGGAAGCACTCGGCGCCTGTCTGACCGAGAACGATTTAGCCGTTCAAGAAGCCGCCTCGGCCATCCTGGCGACCGTTGCGGATGAGCGAGTAATCACTCCCCTCTTATCGGCACTGAGAAGCAACGATTGGATCGTTCGGATGCACGCGGCTCAGGCCTTGGGCCGCGTAAAGAGCGCAGATACCGTCGAGGCCCTAATCCCGCTCCTCCAAGATAGAGTCAAGGCGGTTCGTGAGGAATCAGCGACAGCCCTGGCGGCCATCGGTGACGCAGCGATTCCATGCTTAGTGCAGGCGTTGAAACACGACGACTGGCTCGTTCGATTGCATGCAGTGGAATCTCTCGGCAAGGCTCGATCCCCTCGTGCGGTTGAACCGCTGCTCTCGGTCCTGTTCAACGATCGTGATTCAGCTGTTCGCGAGGATGCCGTGCGGGCGTTAGGCGAAATCGGTGATGCCCAAGCTGTGGATCATGTATGCGTGGCCATGCGTGAACCAGGGTTACGGACCGTGGCGGTCGAGGCGCTCGGACGTATCGGCAATCCCTGCGCCGTGCCCGTTTTGATCGATGTCGTCACAGGCGCCAAACCTCCGGAATCCACCAGGACAGCAGTCGGCTGTGGGGATCACTGGAATGAGGAGCTGATCACACAAGGGGCCGCCGTGCGGGCCTTGGGATTGATCGGGGATGATAGGGCTATTCCTTCACTCGTCGCGGCCCTGAGTCCCACCCATACCCGTGCAGAGGCGGCCGCCTCATTGGCCAAATTCGGATCGAAGGTCGTTCCGGTTCTCATTTCACTATTGAATGATTCAACGGACGAAAACCTCCGGTTCCACGTTCGTGAGACCTTGACGCTCGTGGGATGGAGACCGCGTCAGATCTCCATCAGCCGGCTCTGAACACAATGTCAAAAGAAACCATCGAAACACTAGTCTCCGAACTCGTCCACGAAGAGGACTGGCGCCGCATGCGGGCCACGGCAGCCTGTGTAGCGGGAGGACCACGATCGGTCCAGGCGCTCATGGACGCACTGCGAACCGGTCCTACCGAGCTGAAGAAGGAGGCGGCAGCGATGTTGGCTCGCATCAAGGATCCACGAGCCGGAGTCGCCCTGGTCGAACTGCTCGAACTCGACGAGGACGCCGTCCGCAACGCTGCAGCGGCGGCCCTTGAACAGATGGCGGGCGTGCTTGATGTGGATACCGCACGGGCGTTGGTTGCCTTGTTACCACATACACCGGAAGGCCCGACAAGGCAGGTCCTAACACACCTGATCGGCGCGATTCCGACTGCCGTGCTGCCCTTGTGCGACCTGCTCAAACACCCCAATGTTGAAGCGCAAATTGCAGCGGCACTGATGCTCGATCAATTGCTCGATCCCCGTTCTATCGATGCTTTTATCGATGCGATGGGACAACCGGCTGTTCGAGAAATCGCTGTCGGCACGTTGAAGAAGCTGAGTGCCATCCGAGAACGTATCGATGCAACATTCAATGTGCTGCGCGACATCGAAGGGGCCAGTGAGCGAGAAGAAGCACGGATGGCAACCGTCATCGATCTTCTGGGGATCGGACGGCCCAGCGTGGAAATCCTGATCGAATATCTCGAAGACGATGATTGGCTCGTGCGCGAAGCGGCCGCAGACCTCCTGGGGAAAATCGGAGATGTCCGGGCCGTCATCCCACTAATGAAACGACTCGAACGGGACAAGGATACCGGTGTGAAGGAGTTGGCGATCAAAGCGTTGGGGTTGATCGGGGATTCCCGTCCAACCCAGCTCTATCTCGATGCCATTCCCATCCGCCCGCTCCGCGTCTATGCGATGGAAGCCTTGGCCAAAATCAAGGACGTGGGAGTCTTGAGACCGTACAAAGACATCTTTGACCAACTCCGGACGGATCGCGACGGCCTGGTGGCCTACAATGCCGGCCTGATCGCCGATAAGCTTGAGGCCATCATGGCCATGGAAAATCAGACGCAAGAAGAGGACAGTGAGCATGACTGAACAACCTCCATCCGATCGCATCGATCAACTGATTCATGCGCTCTACGACGAGAACGAAGCCTTACGTGATCACGCGATCGCGAGTCTCGGACAAACCGGCCAGGACGCGTTGCCCCGGCTGATTGAGTTGATGGCCGATGAGGACGTGGTCATTCGAGAAGCGGCGACCAGCGCCGTCGTACGCATGGGCCCGCCTGTTGTGGAACCGATGATTGAAGCCCTCCAAGATGACTCCTGGGCAATCCGGGAACAGGCCGCATCAGCACTCGGAAAATTACGGGACCGGCGCGCGGTTGAACCGCTGGTCAAGGCGATCAAGGACCGTGACGGGGCAGTGCGAACAGCAGCAGTGTGGGCGCTCGAGCGGATCGGCGATTCACAGGCGGTCCCCGGCTTGATCGATGCCCTCATGGACAGTACCCTCCGGGAGGATGCAGCCCGAGTCCTGAAGAAGGTCGGCGACGTGCGCGCAGTCGAAGCCCTGATCGACGGACTGCTCGGGTCCAATTGGATGGTGCGCCGCCACGCAGCGGAGGCATTGGGCAAGATCGGTGATCGCCGCGGCGTCGGCCCCTTGATCGACTCGCTGCGCGACGAAGATTGGCTCGTCCGGCGCAATGCCGCTGAATCGCTTGCTCGGCTCGGCGCAACAGAAGCCATTCAGCCCTTACTACCATTGCGTGAAGATGAAAACACCATGGTCCAAGAAACCGTTGAGGCGGTATTGTCCAGCCTCGGTTGGAAGCCGGAACCGTAAACTCTTTTACACCACTTATAGAGGATAGATTCTCATGGCAGATGAAGCCCCCAAGTTGATTCAGATTGCACCGAAAGGCGGAGAGAAAAAAGACGGGTTTAACTTAGTGACCGAGCGAGTCGTCGCCGTCAACCCGGAAAGCCGACAGCTGGAGGTCGAACTCCTGGCCTACGACGGCAAGACGGTCCTGCTGGATGTGGCGGAAGAAGCGCTGGAGGACCTAAAAAAAATTAAGGCCGGCGACGGCGCCACCATCCGTGTCGTGGAAGAAGGCGGCAAGCGGGTCGCAAAGAGCTTCAAAATCCGTCCGAAAGATCCGAATACCGCCCGAGCCGATGCCATGTTGCTCGACCTGAAAGATTCGCACTGGCTGAACCGGAAATACGCCGCAGAGGTGTTGGGTGAGTTAAAAGATTCTCGCGCCGTGGAGCCACTCGTAGCCGCATTAACCGACGAGGTCGGTGATGTCCGGCAACGAGCCTATGATTCGCTTATCAAGCTTGGAGGCCCATCGGTTCCTTCATTGATTCCTCTCCTGGTATCGGAGGAAGACGAGATTCGTCAATCGGCAACCGAAATCTTACGAAAGATCGGCAAGCCGGCAGTGGAACCGCTGGCAACTGCATTAGCCGATGCCGACGATCGACTCAAGACGAGGATTATGAAAGTGCTGGATCGGATGGGCTATAAACCAAAAACGAAAGAGGCAGCCCCCAAGGCCGAGTTGCCACGGCTGATCTAGTCAGCGGATGCAGGCCTCCTCCTGCAAGGCCACGACAAGATATCCGCTTAGGATACTGCGGCTGCTTCTTACTGCCACGAGCATTGTATCTCAATAGCTCTCACGCAATCCCTACAGCCCCTACCCCTTCGGGCTGTAGGCTGCTCGTCCCACCGACACATGCCTAAAGCCTGCAGAAGTCACTCGCTCAGGGTCATAGACGTTCCTCAGATCGATCAAGAGGGGCACACGCATGGTGGACTTCAGCTTTTCGAAATCAAGATTTCTGAAGACATTCCACTCGGTCATGATCACCAGCGCATCCGCGCCTTCTGCCGCATGGTAAGCATCCTGGCAGGGTTTAAGTTCCGGCATCATCTGACAGGCCTCCGTGAGCGCTTCTGGATCATAGGCACGAATGGTTGCACCTTCACCCACAAGTTCTCGCCCGATCGCCAACGCCGGGGCTTCCCGGAGATCGTTTGTGTTGGGTTTGAACGACAGGCCGAGGAACGCCAATGTTTTCCCTTTCAATCCGCCGACGGCATCCCGAATCTTTTCGACCATCCGCCCACGTTGGATATCGTTGACATGCGAAGCCGCGGAGGCAATCTGCATGGGATAACCATTACGTTCGCCGGTTTGAATGAGCGCTGCCAAATCTTTCGGGAAGCACGACCCTCCAAAGCCGGGACCTGCATGGAGAAACTTGGACCCGATGCGATGATCCAATCCCATACCCTTCGCCACCAATTGAACGTTGGCACCAACCCGCTCGCACAGATTGGCGATCTCGTTGATGAACGAAATCTTCGTCGCCAGAAACGCATTGGAGGCATATTTGATCAATTCGGCCGTCGGCACATCAGTCACGACGATCGGTGTTTCAATCAGGTAGAGCGGCCGATAGAGATCCTTCATAATAGCGACCGCTTGATCACTATCTGCGCCGATAACCACGCGATTCGGTCGCATGAAATCCTCAATGGCCGATCCCTCTCGAAGAAATTCCGGATTCGAGACCATGTCGAACCGGATCGGCGTTTTCTGATTTTTTTTCACGACTTCACGAATCGCTTCGCCGGTTCCTACCGGCACCGTTGACTTGGTGACAATCACTTTGTAACTGTTCATATGGAGAGCAATGCCTCTCCCCACTTCTTTGACGAACGACAAGTCGGCGCTACCATCCGAGCTTGGTGGAGTGCCCACGGCGATGAAAATCGCCAGCGCCTTGTCCACAGCCTGAGCAATATCCGTCGTAAAATTCAACCGGCCTTCCTTACTCCCCTTCGCAACAAGTTCCGCCACCCCTGGCTCAAAAAACGGGATTTCCCCCTTCTTAAGCTTCTCGATCCTTCGGCTGTCGTTATCCATGCAGGTGACATTCACCCCAAACTCAGCAAAACAAGCCCCCGTCACCAGTCCAACGTAGCCGGTTCCGATCACACTAATGTGCATGCCCCGTCCTCCTTCGCCCTAAAGAATTTGTTCAAAAGTATAACAATCTGAACCGCTTCGAGCAATGAATTCTAGGATCGGCCCGCGGCTGAATGCCCGTCGACCTTCGTTGACTCTCGCAAAATACGGTGAGTACAATCCGACGCCGCTTCCAACTCAACTCAGGAGAAGGGCTCTCAGACTCCCGTCCAATCGATGACGCTTCATCCGCCTCACATTCCACGCTGGTTCTTGCTCGGCACTGCCCTCATCACCGGAGCGGTCGTCATGGCGTTGGAAATTTTGGGAAGTCGGCTGCTGGCTCCTGTGTTCGGCAGTTCATTGTTTGTGTGGGGCGCGTTGATCGGCGTGATTCTCGCCGCGATGAGCAGCGGCTATGCGTTCGGCGGATGGGTCTCCGATCGGTATACCAGCGGACGGGTCCTGGCGGCTTTATTACTGTTTTCCGGAGGATGGACATTTCTCGTCGCATGGACGAACCAGCCTATGCTCTTCGAGATCGAAAAGCTGGTGCAGGACCCCCGGTGGGGCCCCTGTCTCGCCGCGACCGTCCTTCTTGCTCCCCCCGCATTCGGCCTCAGCGGTGTCTTACCGGCCATGTTACGATTGGCCGTGGCCGACATGAATCACCTCGGCCGACAGACAGGCCGCATGATCGCCCTCTCGACCGTGGGGAGTCTGGCCGGCACCTGGGGAACCGCCTTCTTCCTGTTGTCGTGGCTCGGAAGCCAATCGCTCCTTGCCTGGTTGGGCGGCATCCAGGTCGGACTTGGGGTTCTCTGGCTGATGAGAGGAACACCTACTCGCCCCCTCGTCCCGCTGATTGCAGTTGGGTGCATCGCACTGCTAGGGATGCTGGCTCTCCACCCCATTCAACGACTCAGAGCCCCCATCCATCAAGAGGAAAGTCCGTACCAGCAAGTCCGCATTCGTGAGGATGCGCTGTTCCGCTATCTCGTCTTGGACCGGACATTTCACGCCACCATGTGGAAAGTCGAACCGGTTTCTCTCTTTCTTCCGTACAGCCAAATGATGGTCGCGTCGCTGGCATTGGTGTCCGAACCAAAACGCGGCCTGATCATCGGTCATGGGGGCGGTTCAATAGCGAAGTGGTTGGCACAACGATGGCCCGCATTGGAGCTGGATATCGTGGAGTTCGATCCGGTGGTGGTCCGCATGGCCGAACAGTATTTTGAGTACCACCCTCCGGCCAATCACCATGTCGTTGTGAAAGACGGTCGAGCCTTTCTGAACGCGACGGATCAGATGTACGATCTCATGTGGATTGACGCCTTCGCCCGAGACATGATCCCGTTTCATCTGACCACAGCGGAGTTCTATGCGCTGGTACGGGCACACCTGAATCCAGACGGTATTGTTGCAGTCAACCTGGCCTCGTCCGGAAAAGAAGGGGATCTCGCCCGCGCGTCCGCGGTCGTGCAGACGATGAAACAGGCCTTTCCAGCCTTGGAGAGCTTTGCGGTGGAAGGACCGTGGAAGACAGGCATGTCTCCCGCGAAGAACTTGGTGTTCTTTGGAGGCCGTTTCATTGAACAGGCCTCGGCAGATCAGACCCTTTCGAAGATTACCGAGGCGGCCATGAACCAGCAATTGCCGATGGAAACAATCGCGCTCTTGAATACGCGCCGGACCGATCCCTGGCCTCAGGGTGTAGTACTAAGTGACGATTTCGCCCCATATGATCTGCTGCTTGGACGAGAGCGATCGCAATTGGTCGAATGAGGATGGGTTTCGCTAGACCGGCTCGTTGGGGCGCTGTGCAGGCCTGGAAACTCCCTGGTCATGACACCCGCTCCAAGTATGAAGGCCGTGAGTACCGCCCTCGACCAGGAAGCGAAGTACCGCGGTGATTTCTACCTGTCTTTTCAGAAAATAACGAGCAGACGACCCGTTCTTCTTGCCGACCCTCACCGTCAGGATGCGGGAATCTTGTAGCGCAAAGACATCTTCATCGGTTTCGTCATCCCCCACATAGAGCGCCAGGGAACAATCAAGCCGACGCATGTACTCCAGTAATGCCGTCCCTTTATGTGAAGCCGTCGGCGGCATCACATTGACGACGGATTTCCCGAGAACGATACGCGGAGATGGAGACAACGCTCCAATCACTCGAGTGATCAGCACCCGCGCCTCCTCTCGATGTTCGACGGTTCGATAGTGAAAGGAGAGCGAATAGGACTTATCCTCAATGGACACCCCGCAGTGCGCCAGTTCGTCGTGAAACCGGTCGGTAACCGACTGCAACCAGGCCCGACAGGTCTCGCGTACTTGTTGCCGATCCTCTTCCCGCGTATGAGGACCTTCTGAGCCATGGTTGCCGATCAAGTGAGGCACGACCGTTCCCACCCGCGATTGCAGATCTTCGACGGACCGTCCGGAGATAATTGCAGCAGGGGCTCTCTGGGCAAGCTTTTCAAGCCAGAATCGGATGGGACGTGACAGCCTGGCCGCATGATGCTCTCGAACGATCTTCGCCAGGGTGCCGTCAAAATCAAATGCGTAGAGCGACCTCCCCTTCACAAGATTCTCCAACTCCAACTTGCCTGTTTCCGTCAAGAGATAATCCATGATACCGGTGATACCTTTCGATCAGCTCAATAAACTCGGTCGTCGGACCTGTTTCATGACTCGTTCTTTTTGCCGCATGCGAGCGGCATCGATGAGCATCCGGCCCGCCCACCGATAGACATTGAACTCTTGGATCAGTCCACGCATGCTCTGCATCCTGGCCCGTTGCTCCACCTTCGGCATCGTCAGGCCAAGATGGAGCGCCGCGGCAAACTGATCGATGTCATAGGGATTGATCACCAGCGCTTCCGTCAGCTCCCGAGCGGCCCCAGTGAACTGACTGAGAATCAGCACCCCTTGCTCATCGTCCCGGGCACCGACAAACTCCTTCGCGACGAGATTCATCCCATCATGGAGACTACTCACGACACACAGATCTGCTCCACGGTAACACTCATAGACTTGAGCCGGTTCATGGTGCTGAATGCGGAGGCAGATCGGCTCATAGCCGCTATGACCAAAGCGTTTATTGATCTGCTCGGCCAACGCAGAGACTTGGCTGGTAAAATGATGGTACTGTTCGATGACGGATCTGCTCGGAGCGGCGATCTGGACAAAGGTAAACTTCCCGATCCATTCCGGCTGGAGTTCCATCAGGCGTTCCACCGCCATGAACCGCTCGAGGATGCCCTTCGTGTAATCCAACCGTTCGACCCCAAGGCCGATGAGGCGATCCTCCGGCATCCCGTACGCCTCTCTCAGCCTGGCCCGGCATTCCTGGACAGGCCGTTGATCACGAATCCATTGCGAAGGCCACTCAATGGAGATCGGATAGGGGTTGACCGCGGTCAGTTTCCCTCCATACGACACCGTGGAGCTGTTCCGATCGATCCGAGCCTCAAGGATACGATCGACACTATCGATGAAATTATTGCAATGCACCCTGGTATGGAACCCCAGAATGCTGCTCCCCAGGAGCCCCTCCAGGATTTCTTCGCGCCAGGGACAAATCCCGAAACTTTCCGCGTTCGGCCAGGGGATGTGCCAAAACATAATGATCGTGGCAGTCGGTAAACGGTCTCGGATGAGTTTCGGAAGGAGGGCAAAGTGGTAGTCCTGCACAAGCACGACCGGATTATCGGTTGTCGCTTCCTCATACACGGCCTGGGCAAACCGTTCATTGACGGCCACGTAATGTTTCCAATCTGACGACCGGAAAGTGGGCCGGACATGAGCGATGTGGCAGAGCGGCCACAATCCCTCATTGGAAAATCCATAGTAGTACCCAGCCTCTTCCTCTGCAGTGAGCCAGACACGACGAATCTGATACGAGGGATTCGAAGGCGGCACACTGACACGGTGTCGCTCGTCCACGACGTCCCGGTCTGCGGATCCGTTCCCATGTGCGACCCAGATACCGGAGCAGGCACGCATCACCGGCTCGAGGGCCGACACCAACCCACTCGCCGGCACCTGCACTGCAATGCTTTGCCCTTGCCAGAAATGAGCGTAGGGCTGTCGATTAGAGACAATCAGTACCTGATCGCCGGCAAGTTGCTCATGAAGAATCGACTTGAGGCTGGCCGGCGTCCATGAAATCTGGCTCTCATCCCGCATCCGACGATCGGTCTCGAGCGCCTCCACCAACGAGCGTAAGTCTTTCGCCAGCGGCTGAAGTTCCGGCGCATGTTGCTCCTGCGTCAGTGGAGTCAAGAGCCGCTCCCCCTTGACCATTGCACGCACCCCGGCCACCCACTCCTTCCAGCTGAAGTGGGCGACGAGCAATGTCACCAGTGAGATGATTGCCGTGAGGGCCGCAAATAAATAAAAGACGTAGAGTTTCGTATCACTGCTCCGCTGTTGGATGAACCGCATATCGTGGAGCAAGAGGAGCCGCCCGAGCCGACGTCCGTTCGATTCGATGGAGGCCGATGTGATATGCATCGGCCCG
This sequence comes from Nitrospira sp. BLG_1, assembly GCF_047338595.1. NCBI lineage: Bacteria > Pseudomonadati > Nitrospirota > Nitrospiria > Nitrospirales > Nitrospiraceae > Nitrospira > Nitrospira sp. BLG_1. Next base: position 23,559 of record NZ_JBLFBO010000012.1, on the reverse strand, counting down.
CTGCTGAAGGACCGTACAAGGGAAAAATTTGCTGCAAGACTCAGCGTCTCCTGACAAGTAACGTCCTGTGGAAATGCCTGGGTCTGATAGAGAAGACGATCTCCGAGGTCACAAAATCCCAGAGCGTATAATCGCTCGTCCTGAATGATGCGGGTAAAATAAGCGGAGATCTTACCCTTTGAATTGGAGATCAGCAGATCGGCCAGCGGTCCCTCCATGGTATTGACCATCAGCTTGGACCGCATATCGAGGTCGCGTATAAACCATTTGAGTTCAAGCGAGTCCACGACCGGGACCACCCCATAGGCGATCACGGCCAACACGATCACCAAAGGGAGAACAAACCTCAGTGAAAGCGCGAAGAGCCTCATGGAAACAAGTTAGTTTACTTTCACCTAGAAATCAAATATGGTCATGTTGTGTACCAGTTCGGCCTCATCGGTAATTGCCAGATTTCCGCGCTGATCAGTACCCACGGATCGATCGACTGGCTCTGCCTACCGAGGCCCGATAGCCCCCCTGTTTTTGGGAAGATCCTGGACCAAGAAGGGGGCCATTTTTCGATCCACCCGTCTGTTCCTCTATCGGAAACGACCTCCAAGCAACACTATCTCCCGAACACCAATATCTTGGTCACGACCATCTCCCTCCCGAACGGAGACGCGTACCAAATCACCGACTTTTGTCCTCGTTTTCTACAATACGGCCGTGTCTATCGGCCGACCGCCCTCTTCCGAATCGTTGAGCCGCTCAGCGGCACCCCCTCCATTCGTGTCTGTTGCAAGCCGGTCTCCGGATGGGACAAGACACCCGTGCGATTCGTTCGCGGCAATAGTCACTTCCGGTACGACATACGCGGTGAATACTTGCGGCTCCTGACCGACATGCCGCTCACCTATCTCTGCCAAGAAACGCCGGTCGCACTGACGTCAAAAATGTACTTCGCGCTGACTTGGGGAATCGGAATCGAGGACGACCTTGTTAAAGTCAGCCACGAATTTCTGGACCAGACTATTAAATATTGGCGGATTTGGGTCAAACATTGCTCGATTCCAGTCCTCTATCAGGAGGAAGTCATCCGCTCGGCCCTCGCGCTCAAACTCCACTGCTATGAAGACACCGGCGCGATCCTTGCGGCCCTGACCACCAGCCTCCCTGAAGAACCAGGCGGCCCGCGGAACTGGGACTATCGGTACTGTTGGCTGCGCGACGCGCATTTTTCACTCTCGGCCTTCTATAACTTGGGGCATTTTGAGGAAATGGAAGGGTTCCTGAAGTTTTTGCTGAACGTCTGTTATGCCCGTGAACAATCACATGATCGGCTCGCACCGGTCTACACGCTCAGCCAAGATCTCCCCCTCCCGGAAACCGAGCATTCCAACTGGCAGGGCTTTCTGGGAAGCGGACCGGTACGCAGCCATAATCAGGCGGCCGAGCATGTGCAAAACGACGTCTACGGTGAGATGCTTCTGACGCTGGCGCCGATCTTTTTCGACAACCGCTTTTATGACCTTCGCACGAGGGATCACGAAGCGCTGGTCGCGAACTTGATCCGCCTGTGCGAACGGAGCATCTCCGAACCGGATGCCGGACTCTGGGAGATTCGGAACGGCTGGCAGGAACATTCCTTCACGAACCTCATGTGCTGGGCCGGCCTCGATCGTGCTTACCGCATCCAGCAGGCCGGATTTCTCCGCGAGTTAACGATTAATCTCGACGCGGCACGGACCAGAGCAGCCAACGCCCTGCTTCGAGCGATGAAGGACAAGGCGTTACGGAACGGCCCCAAAGACGACAGTTACGATGCCTCCTTAGCGCAATTGGCGATTGTCGGATTTCCTGATCGAGAGGTCTGCGACACCACAGTCTCTCAGATCAAGCAGGCCCTCGCCCTTCGGCAGGGAGGAAAAGAGACCGGGTTTTTCTATCGGTACCTGCGGCAAGATGACTTCGGCAAACCTCAGGCGAGTTTTGTGATTTGCTCGTTCTGGGTCGTTCAAGCCTTGGCGAAACTCGGTCGCTTGCCGGAAGCCAAGCACATCATGAATCAGTGCCTCGCCGGGGCCAACAGCGTCGGACTCGTTGCCGAGCACTTTGTGCCGGAGACCCGAACCCAGCTCGGGAACTTCCCCCAAGCCTACTCCCACGTCGGCCTGATCAACGCCGCCTTCGCAATCAGTCCCCCCTGGAGCGATGTGCTGTAGGGGCAAAACCATTGGTGAATTTCTCTACTCTCATCAGGCCCGATAGCGTTTACTCAGGCGCTTGAGCGTCTGAATATCACCACTAATCAGGCTTCGCTTTTTCGCTGCATTCCATCGTTTCAACTGACGCTCTCGCTTGACCGCCTCGGCTTCCGTCTTGAAGTGCTCCATCTACATCAATCGGACAGGCCGACGCTTCGATGTGTATGCTGAACCGCGGCCAGCATTGTGCGCCAATGCATGCCCTTCGGTTTCATGCCTCTGCCACTCGCGATACCAAGCTCTCAGCCTAACCTCTCTCGGATTCTGTCGGCATGCCGTAGGGCACGACCATCCGAGGACTCGCGCTCGCTGGCATAGGTATCTACGGGACTATAGCGGAGACGTTCAGATGTGGAGGGGAAAAGCGCAACACCCGGTCCCTCGATGTTGTTGCAGAGGGCTACACCAGCGCGGCCACTCCAACCCTGAACCTCTTCCAGTAGGCCATCTTATCAGCGATCGGTGGCGTGGAAGTGCTGGCCTCTCCATTGCAATTGTCCCCTCGTCAGCATGAGGGGACAATCGCGATAGACCCGAGGTTGGGAGAAGAAATTATGGTGTTGGTCCATCAAGGAGAACGCAGGCCATGAAGACGATGAAACTCGTGATGCCATGGGTGAGCCGCTGCATGTTCACCATTGTCGTGAACGTCATCCCAGTCGCCCCGCTGTGGGCTGACACGATGGAAGGGACGGCCACTTCCCCACCATCCATCGCCACTGTGCAGGCGGGCTATGGAAAGCTGCCGCTTCAATTCGAAGCCAATCAGGGCCAGTGGGAGGAACAGGTCCGGTTCCTGGCGCGAGGCCCCGGCTACCGCCTCTTTCTCACCCCATCCGAATCGGTCCTGGTGCTGCAACAGCGGGAACCGACCAGGGGACCGGCTCAGCGGAAGCGCGGGAAGCCCACCGCCAGGCCGGAGCCGCCGACGAGCAGGCAGGCGGTTGTGCGGATGACATTGGACGGCGCGAATCCCACGCCGGCCCTGGACGGCACGGAACCCCTGCCGGGGATCGTCAACTACTTCATCGGCAATGACCCGGCCAAGTGGCGGACCAACATTCCCACCTATGCGAAGGTCCAGTACCAGGAGGTCTATCCCGGCATCGATCTCGCCTATTACGGGAACCAGGGCACCGTGGAGTACGACTTCATCGTGGCGCCGGGGGCCGATCCGGATCAGATCAAACTGGCCTTCGAAGGGGCCTCCGACATCCAGGTGGCGGACAGCGGGGATCTCCTCCTCGCGACCGCAGTGGGCGAGGTGCGGGTCCAGAAGCCGCTCGTCTATCAACTCGATCCGGATGGGCACAAGACGCTCGTCGCCGGGCACTACCTCGTCGAGCAGAAGGCCGCCCACTTGCGGTCCTCGTCCAACCCCTCAGTCCTCAGCACTCGTTACTCGGCCCTTCCCCACATCGGCATCCAGCTCGCGGCCTATGATCGCACCAAACCCCTCGTCATCGATCCGGTCGTGCTCTACTCCACCTACCTGGGCGGCAGTGATAACGATGGGGGGGCTGGGATCGCAGTGGACGGGAGCGGCCAGGCCTATGTGACCGGTGTCACTCAATCCAGGGACTTTCCCACCCTCCAGGCGAGTCAGCCCGCTCTTGGAGGGGCAGAGGCCCCCGATGCATTCGTGACCAAATTCACGGCCACGGGCGTCCTGCTCTACTCCACCTACCTGGGCGGCAGTCATGAAGATCGGGGGTTTGGTATCGCGGTGGATGGGAGCGGCCAGGCCTATGTGACCGGTGTCACTCAATCCAGGGACTTTCCCACCCTCCAGGCGAGTCAGCCCGCTCTTGGAGGGGCAGAGGCCCCCGATGCATTCGTGACCAAATTCACGGCCACGGGCGCCCTGGCCTACTCCACCTACCTGGGCGGCAGTGATGGCGACGAAGGGTATGGGATCGCGGTGGACGGAAGCGGCCAGGCCTATGTGACCGGCATTACTACCTCTTTTGACTTTCCCACCCTCCAGGCGAGCCAGCCCGATTTTGGAGGAGGCCGCGGGGATATGTTCGTGACCAAATTCACGGCCGCGGGCGCCCTGGCCTACTCCACCTACCTGGGCGGCAGTGCCAACGAGGAAGCGTTTGTTTTCACAGTTGGGATCGCGGTGGACGGGAGCGGCCAGGCCTATGTGACCGGCATCACTGACTCCGGGGACTTTCCCACCCTCCAGGCGAGTCAGCCCGATCCCGGGGGGGGGAACGGCGATGCGTTCGTGACCAAATTCACGGCCGCGGGCGCTCTAGCCTACTCCACCTACCTGGGCGGCAGTAATGTCGATGGGGGGGTGGGATCGCGGTGGACGGGAGCGGCCAGGCCTATGTGACCGGCATCACTCTCTCCCTGGACTTTCCCACGCTCCAGGCGTTCCAGCCCGCTTTCGGAGGAGTAGGCCACTTCGAAATCGGCGATGCCTTCGTAACCAAATTCACGGCCCTGGGCGCCCTGGCCTACTCCACCTACCTGGGCGGCAGTGGTGGCGACGAAGGGTATGGGATCGCGGTGGACGGAAGCGGCCAGGCCTATGTGACCGGCATTACTACCTCTTTTGACTTTCCCACCCTCCAGGCGAGCCAGCCCGCGCTCAGAGGCTTCAAGAATGCGTTCATGACCAAATTCACGGCTTTGGGCGCCCTGGCCTCCTCCACTTACCTGGGCGGCAGTCATGAAGATCGGGGGTTTGGTATCGCGGTGGATGGGAGCGGCCAGGCCTATGTGACCGGCACGACTTTCTCCGGAGACTTTCCCACCCTCCAGGCGAGTCAGCCCGCTCCCGGGGGGGGGACGGGGATGCGTTCGTGACCAAACTCAGTGCCTCGGGGACCAACCAGCCTCCCGTCTGTGGCGCGGCCCAAGCCAATCCCGCCGTGCTCTGGGCGCCCAACCATCAGTTGGTCCCGATCGCGATCATCGGCGTGACCGATCCGGATGGGAAGTCGGTGACGATCACCGTGACCGGCGTGACTCAGGACGAGCCGGTCAACGGCACGGGCGACGGCCACACCAGCCCTGATGCGGTGATTCAAACTGGGGCCGCCTCGGTGCGCGCCGAACGAGCTGGACACGGCAACGGCCGCGTCTATCACATTGCGTTTACCGCCGATGACGGCCAGGGCAGTTCCTGTAGTGGCGCCGTCACGGTCGGCGTGCCCCATAGCCTGCACAAGGGGACGACCGCGATCGACGACGGCCAACTCTACGACTCAACGATCGTTGGTTCCGATCACCATCATCGCCATCATGGGGGTGACCGATCCGGAGGGAGATTCGGTGACGATCACCGTGACCGGCGTGACTCAGGACGAACCGGTCACGAGCACGGGCGACGGCCACACGAGCCCTGATGCGGTGATTCAGGCCCGTGCCGCCTCGGTGCGCACCGACCGCGATCGACGACGGCCAGCTCTACGACTCGACCGTTCCGTAGGCGATGTGCGCAGTCCGTGCATCAGCAGGGCTGCCGCCGAGGCAGCCCTGCCATCAAAGCCCCTGACTTCTGAACCTCATATCTCCAGAGCGTACTGCAATAGAATAAGGAGGTGCGCGGCTAGGACGGAATCACTGGAGGCGTTTTTCCCTGTCGCCCAGAGCCATCGAATGGATCCGGGTCGAGGGAGCTTGGTCTAGAAAGTAGTAGGGAATCACTGCAGGGGTTTATCCGGCGCCGTTGATCACCATAAAGCTATAGATAAGAGAGGCACCGGTACGCGCAAGCGAGGTTTGAAAAAGAAGTGAAACTACTGGAGGTGTTTATCTGCCCGCGTCCATTAGGATAAAGGGATGAAGAGCGCGCGGTACGCACGAAGTTGGATCAGAGAAACCACTTGAGGTGTTTCATCCCGTCGCCCGGAACCATCGTAAGGGCTCCGGGCCGAGCGAGCTCTGTTTGGTGGAGGCGAGGCGCTCAACCCATCGTTGATAGCCTCTATTGGCCCCTCTCTCACCTTTACAATCCAGGGGACAGTGCTTGCCGCATGATACCTAACTCGATGCCCTTGAGCCCCCGTGACCACATCCTCCTAGGCTTGTCGTCGTATATCCAGATTGGTATAATTGAGCCGTGAACCCGCTGCGCTTCCTCGGAAACTCGTTGGAGTGCCTCCGACAGTTTCCGGAGGACGCTCGGCATGATGCAGGGTACCAACTGGAGCGAGTGCAGCACGGCAAGCAACCGACCAATTTCAAATCGATGCCGTCGGTTGGGAAGGGTGTCGAAGAACTACGGTTGTGGGGTGACGCTGGTACCTATCGCGTGCTCTACATAGCCCGATTCGCTGAAGCCGTCTACGTGCTGCATGCGTTTCAGAAGAGAACACGAGCCACGAGCGAGCGCGACATCGAGTTGGCAAGAATGCGGTATGCTGAACTCAGGAGAGTGAAATATGACTAAGACGACTCACAGTTTCAAGAGTGTGTGGGATGCCTTGGCCGATACACCCGAACAGGCGGCGAATTTGCGTGCGCGCGCTGGTCTTATGCGGCAGATCACTGATGTCATTAAAGCGAACGGGTGGACTCAAATAGACGCGGGCACCAAATGTGGAGTCACGCAACCGCGGATCAATGATCTTCTTCGTGGACGGATCTCTCGCTTTTCATTGGATGCACTGGTGAACATGGCCGCAGCGCTTGGGCGTCCGGTCCGCGTCGAATTAGAGCATCCCAAGTCCAAGCGGTTGTCCCGAGAACGTCGTTCTGCATAAACCCCATCTTCGGGCAGGGGCCCATCCTGTCGGATTCGCCATATAGTTTCGCTTGTATGGAAAACTCAACTTGAGTTGCAACCGCCTTATGTCCCCGCCACAGACGACTCCTCCTTTTTGAGCTTCAAAACCATTTCCAGGTTTGAATCGGCCTCAAGCAGCTTCACAGTCGTCGCTTCGATGAGCGTGACCTGGAACTTGCCTTCCAGGGTGTCTCCCTGCTGGAGGATATAGAGCTCGCGCCCCTTGCCCAGAAAGGCCTTCTGCACCCCGTTCTGATTGACGTACCCGAGGTAGCGATACTGTCCCAGTTGTTCCTGGAGTTGCTGACGACGGAGTCGCTCTTGTTCCTGAGCCGCTTGGGCCGCGAGCGCTTCTTGTTGTCGCGCAAGTTCTTCCGGGGTGGGTGGCGGAGCGGTCGGCGTGGACGGAACGGCGTTGCTGGAATTCGATGGCTTCTTCTGCCGGGCGATTCGAGTGCCGTGGGGATCCGACACACCGGCAAGGCTCGCAGCGGTGAAGATATTTCGCGACGGTGTGACCGGCAGTTCCCGTGCCTGAGCCTTCAGCGACTTGACCTCCCAGGTGTCCGTTGTACTGGTCTGTGTAGATTTCGCGGCGGTCTGCCCCGATTGGTACTTCAAGGGGATTTCCACCGGAGGAGGCACGTCGATCACGTAGATATAGACCAGGCCCATCCAAAGCATGACGAGTGCGCCCAGTGCAGGCCATTTGATCCGTGGCGTCATCAGATACTTCCCGGTCGTGCGGTTTGCCGCAGATATGTCGCTACGGCAATATTCACGACGACGCGTGTCGCCGAAGTGTGTGCTTTCTGTTCACTCGCAACATCCAACCGTTCGATCACGAGATACGACTCGGCCGTTTCCAGACGATTGAGAAACCGATAGATGGCGGCATAATCCCCGCTCGCCCGAAAGGTGATGGTGGCTTTTACCGGTCTGGACCCCTCCGGCTTCTTGATGTCATAGCCCATCCCAGGAATCCGAACCCGTTCTCGCTTGGCCAGCTCAGAGAGCGCGAGGGCGAGCGGAGTAAACTCCTCCTGCGTGGGCAGGGCTTTCCGCTCCACCTCCAGCTGCCGCTGCGCGGCATGAGCCTTCACTTGCTGCGCCTTCGCTCGCTGGAGATCTGCCTGAACCTGTTTGGCCTGTTGATAGGCTTGTTCAGCCAGACGTACCCGCTCCTCAGCCGGACGTAGCGCATACACATACGTCAGCAGGGCGCCAACCACAGACAGGAGGGTCAGCGCGGCCAGCGGCACGAGTCGCCGCATCATGACTTTCGGCAGCTGGATTGTGCTGAGCTTAGGAAGCGTCATCGGCCTGTGACTTGTCTGAAAGCCCTCCATACTGCACGGTCAACGAAAATTCGATGCCACCGCGTTCAGGCTCCTCTCCTCCATCGGCCCGATGCGAGTCGGCAAACTTGTGGTGATGGAGGACGGGCTGGCGGAAGGCCGAATGCGATTGCAAGGTGGACATCAGCGTATTCAGGGCCGTCATGCCCGTGGCACGGCCATCGATCCTGATGGTGGCCTGTTTCACATCCCGCTGAATCTTACCGATTGAGGTGCCCGCCGGGAGCGCCTCTTCTAGATCATGCAGCAGCTGGGTCCAGGAAAACCCTCGCTTCTCAGCGAGCTGGTTGATGGACACGACCTCTTCCCGGATGTCCGCCATCTGCTGAGCCGACAACGTGAGCCGTTCCTGCTCGAGCTGCGCCGTGAATTGGCGATTGATGGAGTCGGTGCGCTCCGCGGCAGCTGTATACCGGTCCGCCTCCTCGTTCAGCGCATGACGATCCCACCACATCCAGCCGGTGAAGAGGCCGCCCCCGATCGTGAGGCTCAACAATCCCCATTGAATTCCACGGGCGACACGCACCATGCGCGGCACAACCGAGAGCCGAACAGGTGACATCTCGACTGGAGCGGAGGCCCGAGGACCCACTGCGGGGAGTATCATGCTGTCCTCATGCGGCTAGGATGCCCGCCAGCGCGGCGAAAGGTGGATGAACAGGAGCGGCCACGGTGCTCACGATCGGTGCGGTCGCCCACCTCGCTCGATGCACCGGAACAGTCCAAGGCGGGTCGTGGGACAGGGTCCAGATCTCCGTCTGGTCATGTGGTCCCGATGACGCTGACGCGGAATCCCCTTCCTCCACGAGGTATACGGGCGTCGTGCGAGCAAGCGCCTGCTGGGTTGGCGCCTCTTCCATTACCAAATACTGCACCGTCTGAATCAGCTCGGTCTTCAGATCCATGCAGGCTCGCCGCACCGGTTTGACCCGGAGGCCCACCGGCCGTCCCTGCCGAAGAGCCAGCACGATCAAGGCCTCGGCGCTTCGATGGGCCACAACTATCTCCTCCTGCATGCGAGAGAAGGCAGACCGGGCCAGACTCAAGAGATGAATCGTAGACCACCCGATCGAGACCGGGACAAGATCGGCCTCCTCACAGACTCGATGGTATTGGTCGAGAATACTCTGCCGAATGGCGACCAGGAGAACCGACCGTGCGGTCGAGGATGACTTCCCCTCAGACACAGCATGCCAGTGCAGGGTCAGATCCGGTGCCGTGAGGTGTTCCTCTTGACGAAGTCGCCAGCGCAGCAGCGCCTCTTGTTCCGTCTGCGACGTGGGAAAGGTCTCAAAGTGTAGGAGCACCGGCGTCCCGCAGGCCATCGGAAGATCGACCGCCACGGTTCGATCGCGTACCCCCTCAAGCAGCGCCTCGACTTCCTGAGCGACAGCAGCGGGATCAGGCATGTTCGGAGTCGTCGCCGAGGGAGTCAGCACACCAGCGGGTATGGCTCGACTCGCGACGCGCACCACGATCGGAGGCTGTCTCCACCGACGACGGACTTCGACGAGATCAAGCCCGTGAGCCCGGAAGCTGAGGCCGAGCCGGGGGCGATGAATGGGAAAGAGAGAGCGAATCATGACTCACCCCAAAAACGTCATGCGGTTGACTTCTTTCATCGTGGTCTCCCCTGCCAGAATCTTGGCAATGCCGGCGTCGCGCAGACTCGTCATTCCGGCATCGAGGGCGGCCTGACGAATCTCAGATGGGGGCTTCTTCTCCAGGATGAGATCTTTGATCCGGTCCGTGACCGGGAGAAATTCCGTAATCGCATGGCGCCCTCGAAACCCCAACCCGTGACAGTCCACGCAACCCTTATCCCCATAGAGGACGGTGCCCACGAAGAGGGTTGGGTCAAATCCGAGCTGCGCACAGTGCTCTGGGCTGACTGAAATCGGCACCTTACAGGACGCACAGAGTTTCCGGACAAGGCGTTGCGCCATGATGCAGTTCAAGGACGCCACGAAGTTATAGGGTTCAATCCCCATGTTCACGAAGCGCCCAATCACATCGAACGCATTGTTCGCATGAACCGTGGTAAAGACGAGGTGGCCGGTCAGAGCCGACTGGATGGCAATCTGTGCCGTTTCAGCATCGCGAATTTCGCCCACCATGATCTTATCGGGATCGTGTCGCAAGATTGACCGGAGCCCCTTGGCAAAGGTCAGGCCCTTTTTCTCGTTCACTGGAATCTGCACCACGCCCTTCAACTGATACTCCACGGGATCTTCGATCGTGAGCACCTTGTCTTCTTTGGTGTTCACTTCATTGAGGGCCGCATAGAGGGTAGTCGTCTTGCCGCTCCCCGTCGGACCGGTCACCAACACCATCCCGTAGGAGGCCGTGATCGCCCGGCGAAATCGCGCCAAATCCTCCGGCTTCAACCCCAGCGAGTCCAGGTGCAGTCCTTTGTTGGCTGCCGTAAATTCTTCCTTCGCCAAGATACGAATAACGACCGATTCGCCATAGACACTGGGAATGATAGAAACGCGAAAGTCGATCGTGCGTTGCTCAATCCGTAGCTTGAAGCGGCCGTCCTGCGGCACCCGACGCTCAGCGATGTCGAGTTCCGACATGACTTTGATCCGAGACACGAGTGGGTTATGAAACCGAAGGTCGAGCGGCTCCATGGCCAGATAGAGGACCCCGTCGATACGGTTCTTGACTTCGGTGACTCCATCGGCCGGCTCGATGTGAATGTCGCTCGCCCGTTTCTGCAAGGCATTCATCACGATCGTGTCCACCAACCGAACAATCGGGCTCTCATCCTGGCTGATCTTTTCGCGGGAGAGCACCTCTTCGCCCTTCTCGTTTTCATGGATGAGGGCAGGACGGAATTCCTCCGTGATACGGGCGACGACCTGACTATTCCGTTCACTTTCCTGGAGCGCCTCGGCGATGGCACCCGGCGGCGCGACACAGACCAAGAGGTCTCGTTCCAACAAGCGATCGAGCAAGTCCAACGTGGTGAGGTCGGTCGGGTCCGAGACCGCAATCGTGAGCACGCCATCGCGGTCGTCCAACGGGACAAACGCATGTTGCCGCATCCAGTCCACAGGGATGGTGGGAAAGGCATCGAAATTGACGCGATAGTCCTCCAGCGAGCGGTACGGCGCCCCAGTCTGTTCGGCCAACACTTCCGCCAGGCTAGCCTCTGACAGCAGTTTCTCCTCAGCGATCAAACGGGCCAACTTGCGCGGTGAACCCTGCGCTCGCATGGACAGTTCGTCGAGCTGCTGTGCCGTGAGCAGATCGCGACGTCGTAGTATGGTCGTCAAGGTAGTCATAGATCGTGAGAGACGCGCTGTTGTCCGTCATCAACCGGCGCGCTTACGGAAGCCGGAGTGCTTCACCGACCATGAGAGCATCGCCCACTCGACCATTGACCGCACGCAACACCGTGATGGTCGTCTTGTGCTTCCGAGCCAACGTCCACCAACTGTCCCCCGGTTGCACCGTGATCCACGAGGGTCGCAACGACTCGCCGCCCTCCCGAGGAACGTGCACCGCCGGGATCATGCCCTGCGTGATCTCACCGTCCGATGCCGCAGCGATGCGACGCGGGTGGCGTGACGGCTGGCCCGACTGGGTTGTGGCCCTCAGCTCGTCTGGTCGCTCCGCCGCAGCTGGTGGTGTGCGAATACTCTGCGCCATTGCCGACTTGACGGTCGCCAGTTCCTGACTCAATGACGCCACCGTCTGGTGCAACTCCGCCAGACGCTGTGCCGTTTCGCCCGATGGCGCGAAGGCCTGAGCCGGTGGCTCACGTTCCATCCTCATGGCCGTCAGTTCACGGTCACGGGCATCAAGGGTTCGCTTCGCTTCCAAGAGAGCCTGATGCGACTCCCCGTTCTCCTGTCGCAACTGGACCACGGTCGTGCGCAGGTCGTGCAGCTCGGCGTCCTGTTTCGCCGCCGCGATACGAGTCGTGGCCAGCTCAGCTCGAAGCGCGGCCAGTTCCTTCTCGCGCTCCTGCATCAGCTGCAGCGCCCGTCCCGCCTCGTCTATTCCACGACCCATCGGCAGCTCGGGAGCGGTGGCGCACCCGCTCATGGCAACGGTCAGCGAGACGACTACGAGGACCACTCCCCTCTGGCTGCGGTCGGACTGCATGGCCTACCATTCGTTATAGGGCTTGCCGTCGATGATCGACACGAACGGACTCCCACTGTGCACGTCGAAGATCCCGCTCTCGACAGAATCCTGGATTTCCTGCCAGGTGGTCGTCGATCCCGTAAGCGGATCAGTCGGCACGGACCGGAGATAGCCAGCGGTCACGAGATCGGTCAGCGCTGATGGATAGGTACCCTTATCGGCGCGGTATTTGTCGATCACATCACGCAGGACAAACAGGGTGTGTTTGAGCGCCGTCTCCCGTGCCTTGACGGCACTCTGTTGATAGTTCGGCACCGCCAAGGTTGCCAGAATACCGATGATCGTGACGACAGTCATGAGTTCGACTAACGTGAATCCCGCCGAGCTCGTGCAGAAGGACCGATGCGGGGTATGCCCGAACCCCGCCCGTCCGACCTTACTGCACATGGATCACCACCCGTTCGGCACGAGGTGGTGGCCCCCCATCGCTCGAAGCCGCCTCCATCGTCACCGTAGCATCACCCTTCGCCTTGGCCTGAAAGAACAGCGTGGCCAGCACGGTCTCCCCCGTTCCGCTGCCCTGTCGCCGCACCGTCAGCATCACTTGTCCATCAAGCGCATGGGCCGAGATCGCCGCAGCTCCTGGTCCCACGCGCCGAAACTCGATCTGCTTCGGATCGTAGACCACCGTCAGCATCGCCTCTGTCAGCGATTCGATGGCGGCCGTCGACAGGTCCACTCGCACCTCCTGCCCAACGGTGGCCGAGACCTCCGATGGGGTGAAGCTCACAAGGGCTGGGCCACGTGCTACGAGATCAGATGACGAGGCGTTGCCCGCATCGCGAGGGGCACTCGTCAGGCCAGTAGATGGAATGGCTGTCCCATTCGGCGAAGTCGGTTTCATGACAGGTGAGAGAACGGCGGTGCCTCCCTCACCCGCTACGCGTGAATCTGTTGAGGCTCCGTTGGGAGTAACACTCGCACCGTTGCTACGGTTATTCTGTGAGACGGTTCGGGCTTGTGGGGGAAAGAGTTGGGTCGTCGCATAATTCTGATCCGTCCCGGACCAAAAGGCTTGATCGGCGATCGGCGGGGTGGTCAGGCTGCGTACGATGCGAGGCGTAATCGTGAGCACCACTTCCGTCTCGACGCGATCCACCGTCGTCGCTGAAAACAATTCGCCGAGATACGGGATATCGCCCAGCAGGGGTACCGTCGACCGGTTCTTGCGATCCTCCCCCTGAATCAAGCCGCCCAGCACCACCGTCTCATCGTCCCGCATCATCAAAAATGTCTCCGCCGACCGTGTGCCGAACTTGAACTGTTTGATCTCCGGGCTGGCCTGTAGAATGACCTGGTCCCCCAGCCGCGTCACTTCAATCTTCAGCTTCATCGCGATTTCATCCAGCGCGTTGATCGACGGCTCCACCGTGAGCTTCACCCCGACATCCTTGAATTCGATCGAGGTGACCGTGGAAGTCGTCGGGATCGCGCCCGTCGCCGCCTGTCCCGGCAGCACGTTGGTCGTGGAGAGGAGAATCGGCTGCTTGTCGCCCACGTTGATCGCAGCGGCTTTATTATTGAGGACACGGAGTTTTGGCGAAGCCAAGGTCTTCGCGTCGGACTGTTGCTTGAAGAAATCCGTAAGCATGCTCGCCGGCAACGTGAAGAGATAGCTCTGCGGGGTCAGCGCCGTCAGCTGTTGCAGCGTAAAGAGCGTCGGGGCCGTGGAAATGCCGCCCGTGCTCCCATTGGGCCGGATACCAAAACCCAGTTGTTTGGCGAAGTTGATCCCGTATTTCATGCTCTTGGTGCGATTGACCTCCAACACCTCCACATCCAGCTCGACTTCCGGCTCCCGCCGGTCGATGGCAAAGAGAAGCTTCTCCGTCAGTTGCAGCTTCGCCGGTTCCTCGCGCACCACGATGGCATTGACCTTCTCATCGACGTAGACCTTCTTGCTGTCCAGCATCGTCCGGATGAGATTGACGGCATCCTTCGCCTTGGCGTTCGTGAGATAGAACGTCCGCATGAGCAAATCTTGGTACTGCGCCTGCTTCTGCTTGTTGTTGGGCATGACGAGGATCGTATCCGGCGCCACCTGCTGGGCCAGCAAGCCGTTGGTATTCAGGATCAGATGCATCGCCTCATCGAACGGCAGGTCTTTAATGAAGATCGTGATCGGCTCGTCCCGGACCTCTTTATCGAAGAGCACATTCACCCCGGCGGTCCGGGCGAGAATTTCAAACACCTCTTTCAGCTTGGCATTCTGAAAGCGGAGCGTCAGCGGCTCGTCTGACCCGCCGATCCGCTTCGTCGCCCGTTGCTCTTTCGTGAGTTCCGTAATCCGCGTGAGCGCACTGGTTTGGCTCGGATCGAGTTCGACCGCCCGCTCATAGGCGGTCAGCGCTTCTTCCACTCGGCCCAAATTCTGAAGTTTGGTTCCGGCCTGAAGTTGCTCTTGGCTCTGCTTGATCCGCAGCGCGTCGGCGATCATGGCCTGGTACTCAGCCTTCGAGGGGTCCAGCCCCAAGGCCTGTTTAAACTCATGCAACGCGTCGGCGAGGCGGTGGTCCTCATAGGCCTGTTTGCCCAGGGCATAGTGCCCCGCAGCGGCAGCACCCTTGGCCTGGTCGAGTTGCCGGCGAATCTTTTCGTCGAATGGGGCCAGCTTCTGGGCCTCCTGATAGGCGGCCACCGCCTGATCCCACTGGCCGTGCTCGGCAAGCCGATTGGCCTGTTTGAGTTCAGGCGACACACAGCCGGCAAGCACACACAGGACGATCGTCCCAAGACCCACTATTGTTGCGTGCTGCATAGTGTGTGTCACGATGCGGTTGGATGGTGTCAGGACATACACCACTGACCGGTCCCCTTCACACATGGCGCACAGGTGCTGCTGCGTGCCAGACCAGTTCGTCATGGATGCCATCGAGTTGGCGCACGAAGCAGTATGGATACTGTATCGGCAAGGTCGCGAAAAACCTGATGCCGGATTCAACCCGCATCATTCACGACAGTTCGTCACGAAACCGGTGAAACGCCATGTGAGACGGGCACGCGGAGCAACGAGGGACCAAGGCATACTTGAAACAGTATGTCGAGGTCACGAGGAGCGAGCCTACCCGCCTGGCCGCAACAAAACGAGGCCAGACTTGTCGTAGCGGGGTATCGACGGTTGCAGTAGAAGTCGTCATGAATGATGCGGGTTAAGGAGGTCTGTTCGATGACAGCGTGGCTGATAGGGCTGCTGGTTCGATGGGTACGGCTCCTCCGGTGGGTGCAACAGAAGCTTGTCATTCGAGTCCGACACCGACGAAGAGGCCACCATCGTCCGGCACCGCGCCGCATCTTCGCCCAGCCAAAACCGACATGGGTCCGAGACGAAATTGTTCGGCTCAAGGCGCTGATGCCGGAGGCGGGCTGTCGGACAATTGCGCATCATTTTAATCGGAACTGGGCAGCACGACGGCAGATGACCGTGAGTAAGACCTATGTGGCGGATACCTGTCGCCGGCACCAGTATCTGATCTACGAAGCCCGACGGAAGATGAAACATCGCGTACCACGACCGGTCCCACGCAATCGGATCTGGGGCTGCGATCTGTTGACGAAGACGGATCAGCACGGAACACCACACCTCGCCTTGGCCATCGTCGATCATGGGAGCCGGGCGGCTGTACGATTGCAGGCGCTTGCGGACAAGTCGTCGCTCATACTGTTGCATGAGCTGGGTGAAGCGGTCAGACAATATGGACGCCCTCAGTATCTCCGGACGGACAATGAACCCGTGTTCGTCTCCCGCTGGTTTCGATGTGGCCTGTGGCTGTTGGGGATCCGCCACCAACGCAGTGAGCCGGGATGCCCCTGGCAAAATGGGCGAGTCGAGCGGTTTATTGGGACGGTGAAGCGAGCGTTGGCGACAGAACCGATCGCGGACCACGTGGAATTCATGACAGCTCTGCACGACATTCGATGCTGGTACAACCATGATCGGCCGCACGATCACTTGCAGGGGCGGACACCGGCGGAAGTCTGGGCGGGAATCGATGTCTTCAGGGCGCAGCCGGGCTAGTGGCCAGAGGCAGTGGCGAGCGGTCAGAGGAGCTCTACAGACATTGTCCGTGAGGATAGCGGACAAGTCCATTCGAATGCGGCGGACAGAGGGGAAAAAGGGAGAGCCGACAGCAGAAATTCGCGTAACGAGGCTGAGAAATCAGTTCACGATGCGGTAGTGAGGCGGGATTCGGACGACAAACCGTTCATGAATCTCTCGAAGATGTCCGCCGGACAGCTGGACGGGACAACTCCTGTGGCGTGCCGAGGAGCGGATGACTCGCGGAGGACAGCTGATCGAGCGTGTCATAGCCAAACGTCTGCGTTCCTCGTCTGTCCGTGAGACTCGTCCGATTCCCGACGCCGTTGTAGAGGTACTCCGCTTTATTAATCTGTTGGCTGAGAGCTGTCAGCTGATGGCTAATCGCGGTGACCTGCGACGCCGGATCATAGGAGAAGCCCTGTGCAAGGTCGTCGTAGGTTACGGTCACTCAGCAGAGGCTCTCTCTAGCTCTCCATTCACCCATATCCCACACACTATAAAGGGCGAATGAGTAGAAACTCGTGAGTCACAACGGCTAGAAAAATCGGCTGCTACTTCATTTGTCATAAACAATCCAAATCTGTTCAAGTCCCTCTTGTATTGTTCTGATAGTTGCTTTTTCTCATCGCCAGTATAACCGCAATTCATCAAGCCACTTTTGAGCCGGTAATCCGTCACATCGAAGCCTAAGCAAGTCCACCCCTTTTTCTCCAGTTCACAGATATCAACAATTAGATCTTCGATGAAGTGCATGATCTTTAGCTGCGCCCCTACATCACTAGAGACGCTGATCGCCATCAAAACAGAGTCGTCAAATAAGGAGCGGTGAGAGGCTAGCGAAGCTGAGCGCAAATTGAATAAATTCAGGCCGTTGGGGGCACTGAAGTCAGCGGCGGAATAGTTAGAAAACAGTTCAAAATGAAGTTTTTCGTTTTGCGATTCGGGCCAGACTGATACATCAGCTGATAACGGAGCAACCACATCTTCTCGAAGAAGATAAGTTGCTTTTCGTCTGGCGCCCCACGGCCTGGTGCCATCAGGCGCGACCCGCAATTGAAATCCGAGGGCACAAATCTTCATTGTTCTATACCTCGATCAAGGCTCACGGCGACAACGGGGGTTCTCCACCGTTCAAGTTTACCCATCCAGGCGCTGGAGGAGGGGACGCAACATCGGGTTTGTTGTCGTTCCAGAAGCACTTGCAATCACTAGGCCTCTGGTTGACTACACGCAAATTCAAGTGAGGTCTTCCCACAGGATAGTGGTCATGATCATTGTGAGGGCCGAAATATCCAATGGTACCTGCGGGGTATGGAGTGCACGGTGGACATGGTTTTGGACACGGGGTATCGCCGCTAATTGTCAGAATATTAAGAATCAGTCCTAGCCCTCCAAGCATCCTTGATACCCCTTTGAGTTCAGGGATTACCGGAAAATCCAGAGGTACATCTATGAATGCAAGCCCCCCCGGATCCCTGAAGTTTGGGGGATTGTTATCGACGTATCCATAGAGATTAATTTGGCCGCCCTTAAACCCGATCGGATCCTTCTGCAAAAATCTCCCTGCGGCTGGATCGTAGTATCTTGCCCGGTAGTAGTACAAACCGGTTTCCGAGTCTAATTCCCGCCCGGTGAAGGCATAAGGGGTTTCAACCGTTCCTGTCTGGTCAACGACGTTCCCATAGGCATCGTACGCATAGGCTTTCACCGTTGTGCCCGTTGAATCTGTCAGCTCGGTTACCGTTCCCAACCCGTCCTGATGATAGAAGAACGTGGAGCTGCCTTTGGTCACCGCGATCGGCTCATCGATGCCAGGCCCATGCGTGTACCGCGCTTGCAGCACATTCGATCCATCATATTCGAGCAGGATATCTTCCCCATCATAGACGTACCGCTTCGTCTGGCCATTCGCGACTTTCTCAATCCGCCGCCCAAGCCCGTCGTAGCGGTATGTGGAAGTGAACGCGGCGGTGGGATTCCCCGCCACGAAGTCGTCCACCTTCGTCAGCCGATTTTCGGCATCATACGTGTACTGGGTGTAGTTGCCCGTGGCCAGCAGCGTCTTGCGCGTCAAGTTTCCGTTATCGTCATATTGATATGAATGAGTTGAATCAGCGGTCAATTGATTGCCGGCATTCGTCACATTTCCGGCCGTCGTGCGGTTGCCGACCGGATCGTACGTGAATGATTGGGCAGTCCCCAAGAGTGGATGTGAGGCACTCGTCAACCGATCCAGATTATCGTAGCCGAAGGTCTGACTCCCACGTCGGTCCGTCAGACTCGTCCGATTCCCGACGCCGTTGTAGAGGTACTCCGCTTTATTAATCTGTTGGCTGAGAGCTGTCAGCTGATGGCTAATCGCGGTGACCTGCGACGCCGGATCATAGGGTAAGCCCTCTGCGAGTTCGTCGTAGATTAAGGGCGGTCCCAGAGGAGCGGTTTGTCGCGAACTGGCAGAGTGGACAGGAGGCATGAGATAGAATTCTAGCAGCTCGAACAGCATTCACAAGCGACAAGCGGATTGAAGAAGAGACGAGCGTTGGTCCGCCGTTCGCAGCAGCAGGAGAAGATTCTCGACGTGGTCAGCGCCCTCGTCGCCCAGCACGCGAACGGCAAGCGCCGCGTCGCGTGAGATGTCAGGTCAAGCAATGACCCTATCGGTTTTCGCAAGTCAGACAGGGTCCCCGCCAAAGTCAACCTTTAGCGTCTTTTCTTGATTCTGCCAGGATTTTCTCAACAGATTTAGTAGGAGCTTGGATGATTCTTATCATAATATCTAGAGGGCTGGTGAGTCGATCATGAACACCAGAAAGTTCAACACGAAATATGTTTGCCATTTCTTCTGAGAAAGGGAGATTGAAGTCGTTGTGTTCATCGGTAGTTCCGAGGGCTCGTTTCTTGTCATGCCATGCGCTAAGCTCCTTCCGGAGTGCACTTTCCAGCATGCGAGGATCAATCCGCGCTTGCAAGAGCCACTCCGTGGTTTCTGAGTCATTGGTCATTAATATGGCGAGCAAGAAATGCTCATGGTTAAGAGAGCTGTGTTGCCGTCTTGCTGCTTCATCACCTGCGAGGAGCACAACGCGCTTCAAATCAGCATTCATCAAGCTGAGATCAGCTTTTTTCATCACTAGACTCCTTGCCCACAAGAAGCACGTTCACCGAGCATTTCATACCTGCGCTATGGGAAATCGTACGGTTGATCAGGGCACGATTCCCTTGGATCAAGCAATCTCCTGACAAACTCAAGTCGCCCCTTGCTGCTGCTACAGGCGTAACTGCATTCTCTTTTTTCCAGAAGCGCGCCAAAACCAACGGGGTCGAGATGCACAATTCTGTTCCCAATCAATTCACATGACCAGATCTCAGGACAATCTTCACCAGGGTTCACATTGTCTTGATTGATGATCGCCAATAGCAGTGCTAGCGGCACCGCGATTACAGGCGGCAGACCAGGAATTGGCCGTGGCATAGACATTGTGGTCAACCCTAAGGCGTCATTTCGATTCACGGGATTGCTGCGGACGTAGCGATAAAAGTTTGTATCGCCTCCGCCCAACATGAGTGGGTCTTTTCCCAAGAATCTTCCTATCGTCGAATCGTAGTACCGCGCTCTGTAGTAGTAGAACCCACTCTCTGCATCGAATTCTCGTCCGGTATAGGTGTACGGCTGGTCGAGCGTGCCCGGCGATTCCAAGATATTGCCGTAGGCATCGTAGCTATAACTCTTCGCCGTCACTCCCGTGCTGTCCGTGAGATCCGTCACACTGCCCAACCCGTCTTGATGATAGAAGAACGTGCTCCCGCCCTTGGTCACCGCGATCGGTTCATCGATCCCCGGGCCATGCGTGTAGCGCGCTTGGAGCACGTTGCTGCCGTCATATTCGAGGAGAATGTCCTCGCCGTCGTAGATGTAGCGCTTCGTCTGCCCATTCGCGACCTTCTCGATGCGACGACCGAGGCCGTCATATCTGTATGTGCTCGTGAACGCCGCAGTCGGATTTCCGGCGACGAAGTCTTCGACCTTCACCAACCGGTTCTCCGCGTCATACGTGTACAGGCTGTAATTCCCTGTTGCGAGGAGCGTCTTCCTGGTGAGGTTGCCATTGTCGTCGTATTGGTAGCTGTGCGTCGCATCGGCGGTGAGCTGATTGCCCGCGTTCGTGATATTCCCTGTTGTCGGCACTACAATGGGGTCAAGTCTTGCAATCTCACATCTCCCCGTTCAGAAGAGACGACCGACCCGCTTGATGGCGGATTCTACAGGTTTCGCCGAGGGAATCAATCAGTCCACCAGGTCGAGAATCTGTATGGGTAGGCAAGAAATGTAACAAGCCGTCCTGAAGATCGTGCCTGTTTGATCAGAATGCGTGATTGCAAGACCTGACCCCATTTACCTTGTCGCTCTTTTACTCAAAGTACAACGGCTGCCGGTGAGCCTTCTCCCAAAGAAATGCCCATATGACATCCGTAAGTGCCGCTGCAAATAGGGCCCCCTCATAGAATCCATATTTCATGCTGAGACATTTCTCAGTGGACTCTTCAATGAGCTTGCACACAAAACCTGATAGCTCTGGATAGAAAACGATTGCCCCAACTATCAAGACACCTGTCAACCAATCGTTTGCAAACTTAGTAATTTTGTTGTCAGTTATTCGTTTCGTCAACAGGCCGACATACCACAAGCTTAGCCCTGCGCCTATCAAGCCTCCAAAGGCGGCCGCTTTCCCAAATTCATCCCAGTGAATAAGTTCCTTCGATGCTGCGGAAAAAAAGACAATTCCACCTACTACCAACAACAGAAGGAAATATATAGAGAACGCAAGCAACGCTCTCTTCGGCATTAGCGGCAACCTCGCAGGCAATTGTCTCGGTCCGAGACACAAAGCGCATAATCAAATGCAGCCTTCCCTCCGCAGGTTGATAAACAGATGAGCGCGAATTGCCAAACTCGTCTCTTTCCAAAATCCAGAATGCAGCCTTGGACACAGCTGCCTGCGCTGAGCGCCACAGAAGTTATGCAAGCGTCATAGTCCCCTTGGCATCTTTGTTTACATTCTGGGCAATAATCCGCCGCCAATCCAAATGGGTCTATTTGCCTCACCGGGTTGTTGTTCACGTACACATATAGATTCTTACCCGTCCTAACCTCGCTTCTTAGACCATCCCTTTCAATGAATCTGCCTATGGCTGGGTCGTAGGTTCTTGCTCTGTAATAGTACAGCCCGCTCTCAGTATCAAGCTCTCTCCCCGTGTACGTGTACGGCTGCTCGACGGTGCCCGGCGATTCGAGAATATTGCCGTACGCATCGTAGGCATAGCTCTTGGCCGTGGCACCGGATGAATCGGTCAGGTCCGTCACGCTACCAAGGCCATCCTGATGATAGAAGTAGGTGCTGGCACCCTTCGTCACCGCGATGGGTTCGTCGATGCCAGGGCCATGCGTGTAGCGGGCCTGGAGGACGTTGCTGCCGTCGTATTCGAGGAGAATATCTTCGCCATCGTAGATGTAGCGCTTGCTTTGCCCATTGGCCACTTTCTCAATCCGTCGGCCCAACCCATCGTACCGATAGGTGCTCGTGAACGCCGCCGTGGGATTCCCGGCCACGAAGTCTTCCACCTTGGTCAGCCGATTCTCCGCATCGTAGGTGTACTGCGTGTAGTTGCCGGTGGCGAGCAGCGTTTTCCTGGTCAGATTCCCGTTGTCGTCGTATTGATAGGCGTGCGTGGCATCCGCCGTGAGTTGATTCCCGGCGTTCACGACCGAGCCGCCTGTCGTCCGGTTGCCCACCGCGTCATAGGCGAAGCTCTGCGGCGTGCCGAGGAGCGGATGGCTGGCGCTGGTCAGTCTGTCTAAATTATCGTAGCCGAAGGCTTGCGGCCCGCGTCTGTCCGTCAGACTCGTCCGATTCCCCACGGGATTGTAGACATAGGCGGCCTGGTTGATCTGTGCGCTCGTCGCCGTGAGTTGGTGCAAAATCTGGGTGACCTGACTAGCCGGATCATAGCTGTAGGTCGTCTGCGTACCGTTGGGGAGCGTCATTGCCGTCCGCCGCGAGAGGGCGTCGTAGGCAAAGGTGGTGGTGCCGGCGGGACTGGCGAGAGTCTCGAGACGATTGAGGACGTCAAAGGTGTGGGTGTTCGTCGCGGTTCCATCGGCGAGTGTCAGGCGATTGCCGTTCTTGTCATACGTATACGTGAGCGTGACGCTGGGCTGATGGCTTGATCCCGCCGTGCTGGTCGTGAGCAGGCGATTGGCCTGGTCATACGTCATGGTCAACGCACTGTCCGGATCGGTCACCGTCAGGAGGTTCCCCACCGCACTGTACGTATAACTGGTCACAAGATTCCCCGGCAGCGTCTTGCTCAACAGTTCATTCACGGCGTTGTAGGCGAACAGGATGTCGTCGCCCTTGGGCGTATGGCGTTTGGTCAGATTGTCGTTGCCATCATACTCGTATGTCTCCACCTTTCCCAGCGGATCAGTCGTGCTGAGCAGCCGATTCCGGCTGTCGTAGGCAAAGGTCGTCACCTGGTTCTTCGCATCCTTGACGGTGAGCAGATTGCCATTGCCGTCGTAGGTGTAGACGGTCTCCCCGAGCAGTGGATCGATCACCTTCTTGAGCCGATTCTTCGCATCATACTCAAACGCGGTGATCCGATTGAGATGATCTTTGCTCGTCGCCACGTTGCCCGCGTTGTCATACGTCAACGTCGTGGTGCGACTCAACGGATCGGTTGTGGTAAGCAGGCGACCCAGCGCGTCATAGGTAAAGGTGGTGGCCGGATTCGCCGGATACAAGGCATCCCTGGTTTCGGTCAACAGCCCCTGCGCATTGTAGAAGAAGCGCGTGATCTTGTTGTCCGCATCGGTGATCGTGAGCGGATTGCCATTGGCATCGTAGGCGATGTTCGTCTGGTTGCCCTTCGGGTCGGTGATGCGCGTCACCTGATTGAAGACCGGCTCGTAGACAAAGCTGGTCGTGGCCGCGATGCTCTGCTCGGTGCTGGTGA
>NZ_JBLFBO010000011.1:0-86371 GCF_047338595.1 Nitrospira sp. BLG_1 | reverse complement strand
GCTGTATACGGGGGTTGTGGCGAGTTGGAGCATCCAGAGCGGCTTGAAACTCAGCCCACTTGGACTGACTCAATAGGAACGTACGACGATCAGCCAGCCTTTCATTAGCACGAGACAAGGCACTCTCCCGAACTAACTCACTCACGGAACGATTGGATGCAGATGCAGCAGCTTCCAGTATCCGCTTATCTGCAGAACTTAATCGAAGGTCCAACTTGTCACTGCACACTGACCTGGTCCGCACCTTTGTACCTCCTGTTGAAGTCGGTCCGTTACGTCGAGCGATGCAACTGGGTTAAGCACGCTACTATTCTCTTACATGGACCTTAGGCCGATACAAGTGATTCCCTGCTTTGCTCAATGTGTTTCCTCACCTTGCTCGACATGGCTTCTTCTGCAAGGCGCAGCTCGTAGGTCTTCTGCAGGTTCATCCAAAATTCAGCGGTGGTGTCGAAAAATGCCGCTAGACGAACGGCAGTATCGCCCGTAATGCCTCGCTGTCCTTTGACAATTGCTGTAATCCGATTCGCCGGCACATCGAGGGCCTTTGCGAGCATATTGGCATTGATCAGAGGGACTGCCGGCTTCATGAACTCCTCTAACAGAATTTCTCCTGGATGCACTGGCCGCATGCCATTTTTGATCATGGTGTTACCTCTCTCAGTGATAATCGGTGATCTCAACATCATGGGGGCCATCAGACATCCAAACAAAACAGATCCGCCACTGATCGTTGATCCTGATGCTGTGCTGTCCGGCACGATCCCCTTTCAGCTTCTCCAGCCGATTACCTGCCGGTGACAACAGGTCCTTCAGGTCGGATGCGTTGTCCAGCATCGTCAGTTTCCGTTCTGCGACTCGCCTAAAACTGGAAAACTCCTTTACCGTTTCTCCTGAAAAGAAACTTTCCGTCTTTTTGTCCCGAAAGCCTCTTATCACGACCAGAATACCATCAGATATTTATGATTTACGTAACGTGTAAAATTATACCCTAGTCAACTTTTGCCTGCAACTCATGAGGTGCCAGTAGTGGCACCTGCTCCTGTAACTCATTGATTTTTCATGACATGAAATGTCACTTTTTGCACTGTGTTTTGAGCTTATCTATTTGATCTTGCTCACTTTCTTCTTGTCCTGAAAAGGCCGGTGTCGACAGTTCGATTCTGTCCCTCGGCACCACATTCCACACCTTCTAGAATTCTTGTGTATCGGTAGGTCCCAACTTCGTATAGGGCGGCGCTTGTGGGAAGCCCTCGGTCCTTCACCACTTCGTTTCTACTGGAGAGCAATGCGGAAACTGTTCGGAGGATTATCTCTTCAGCGCCCGAATGTAGGCCAGAACCGCCCGACTCTCGTCTTCGGACAGGCGGCCTTTCCATGACGGCATATTGGGCTTGCCTTCATGGATGGTCTGAAGCAACAGCGCATCAGGCTTTTTCTTTGTGGCAGGTCTCGTCAAGTTGGCCGGATCGGGCCCTAGTAACAGGTACCCGTCTCCCTTTCCCTCCGGCCCATGGCAGCCGGCGCAATGTTTCACAAAAATCTTTCTCCCTTTGACCTGATCGACATTCGGCTGGTCGGTTTCCTTCGGCGCTGCCATCACAAGCTGACTGCTCACAATGATGGCACCTACCGTAAGAACTATTTGAACGAGCATCTTCCACATACCAAAATCACCCTTGTCTGAATCAGTGGTCCATCACGCCAATGGGATCTCGCCGGGATGGCGCGTAAACCGTGGTTCACCGTTCCCATGATGCTGGTCGCCCGCTGTGTGATGCGACTCATATGCCGATCCGGTCGGTGGAGCTCCCGCCTGCCTTGGCCCCGGTTCACGACCTTCCAGCCACCGATAGAGCACCGGCAACATGATCAGGGTCAGGAGTGTCGAACTCACTAATCCGCCGATGACCACGATGGCCAGCGGGCGCTGCACCTCCGAGCCGATTCCCTGAGCGAATGCAAGCGGCACGAGGCCCAACAGTGCGACCAACGCCGTCATTAAGACCGGGCGCAATCGAAGCAGGGCCCCCGAGGTCACGGCCTCATCCAAGCTGTGTCCGTCTTCACGCAACTTGTTCATATACGACACCAGCACGATCCCGTTCAGCACGGCCACACCGAAGAGGTTGATGAATCCGATCGACGCCGGCACACTGAGATACTCCTTGGTCAACCACAGCGCCATCACTCCCCCAATCAACGCAAACGGCAGATTCAAGATAATCAGCGTCGCCTGTCGAAGAGAGTTGAAGGTAGAGTACAAGAGAAAGAAAATCAGTCCAATCGTGATCGGCACGATGACTTTCAGCTTCGCCATCGCCCGCTCCATGTTCTCAAACGATCCACCCCACGTCACCCGGTATCCGGTCGGGAGCGCCACGTGCTCATCAATCTTCTGCTGCGCCTCGGCCACAAGGCTCCCGATGTCCCGTCCAAGGGTATTGAATCCGATCGAGACGTACCGTTGCAACTGTTCCCGGCTGATGCGGCCAGGCCCCTCTTCCAACTGAATAGTGCCGAGGTCAGCCAAGGGAATGAGGGCACCGGCCTGGTCGCTGACTTTGATGTTACTGATCGTTTCGACGCTATCTCGGTACGGTTTTGGAAACCGCACGACGAGATCGAACCGTTGCTGCCCTTCATAGACGCGGGTCGCGACCTCTCCCCCGATGGCCGTCGAGATGATTTCACGCACATCGGCCACATTGATCCCATGACGGGCGATCTTGCTGCGGTCGATATCGATGGTCAGATACGGCTGCCCATATAATTGCTCTACTTTGATGTCTCGCACGCCTCGCACGGATTCGAGTACCTCGGCAATTTCTTGCGCTTTGTTCCGAAGGGTTTCCAGATCGTCGCCGAACAGCTTCACCGTGGCTTCCGTACGCACACCGGAAATCAACTCGTCGACCCGCTGCTGGATCGGCTGACTGATGAGGAAGGTCGCACCGGAGACCGAGGTCAAGCGCTCACGGAACTTCTGCATCAGCTCCGGCATGGTCCGAGCCGTGGTCCATTGATCCAGCGGCTTGAGCCGAACCACGGGATCGCTCTCATTCGGTTCCTGCGGATCATTACCCAGCTCTGTTCGACCGATCTTGGAGACAACCATCTCGACTTCCGGAAACTCCATCACCGCCTGCTGCATCCGCTTCTCGATCTCGATGGAGGCGGGCAACGATACACTGGGAAGCCGGATCGTCTGTGGAGCGATCGTTCCTTCGTTCAAGGTCGGGATAAACTCCGTCCCCAGTGACGGCACTAACGACAAGGCTCCGATGAGCGCCCCGATGGCCATTACCAAAACCGTTATTCGATGCCCGAGCGCCCAATGAAGGGCCGGCGCATAGATCGCCTTCGCAACTCTCACAATCCACGGATCTTCTTCATTGCCTTGCCTCAGGGCGAGCGAACAGAGCACCGGCGACAACGTCAGCGAGAGAAGCAGCGACACCAGGAGCGCGATCATAATGGTATAGGCCAGCGGTTTGAACATCTTGCCTTCCATGCCGTGAAGCGACAAAAGCGGGAAGAACACCAGGATAATGATCAGAATGCCGAACACGACCGGTTGGCCGACTTCCTTCACCGCAGTGGTGACGAGCTGCAGCCTCGGCATGGTGTCGGCCGAATGGTGGGAGAGATGACGGTAGACGTTTTCGACGACGACAACCGATCCATCGACGATCATCCCGATCGCGATCGCGAGTCCTCCGAGCGACATCAGATTGGCAGTCAGCCCGATCTGTCCCATGACGATAAATGTGGCCAGCGGCGCCAAGACCAGCGTCCCCACCACGATGAGCGCACTGCGGATATTGCCAAGAAACAGAAACAGGACAACAACGACCAGTACGACCCCTTCCGCCAGTGATTGATAGACGGTGTTCAACGCTTCGGTGATCAGTTCGATCCGATCGTAGAACGGGACGATCCGCAATCCGTTCGGCAACAGACCTTTGGCATGAATTTCTTCCACACGCGCCTTCAACCCTTCGACGACATCCCGGGCGTTCCCGCCGCGCAACATCAGCACAATGCCGCTCACCACTTCACGATCCCCATTCAGAAGAGTGGCACCATGTCGCACTGCATGGTTGATCACGACTTGCGCCACATCAGAAACATAGACTGGTGTCCCACCGGTTTCCTTAACCACGATGTGCTCAATGTCCTGCAGCGAGCGGATCAACCCGTTCCCCCGCACGATGTACTTTTCTGCGTGTTTCTCCAGAATATTTCCACCGGCATTTGCGTTGTTCTTCGCCACCGCACTAAATACATCGTGAAGCGTCAGATTGTATTTACGTAATAGCCCCGGCTCGACCAGCACCTGATACTGTTTGACGTAGCCACCCATTGAATTGACGTCGATGACCTCTGGTGTGCTTTTCAGAATGGGCCGAATCACCCAATCTTGGATCGTACGCTGCGCGATCAAGTTTTGATGTTCTACTTCCGCATCGACTGCGGCTCCCTGAGGCGCGTTCAAGTAATACTGAAACACCTCGCCCAAACCGGTACTGTTCGGCACCAGCATGGGCTCGGCACCGGGAGGGAGCTGTTCTTCCACTTCGAGCAATCGCTCGAGCACCAGCTGCCTGGCCAAGTTGATGTCCATGGAGTCGTCGAACACGATCGTAATGAGCGACAGCCCGACTTTTGTGAGGGAACGCATTTCCGTGAGCGCGGGAACGCCCGTGAGCTGAAGCTCGATCGGATAGGTCACCAACCGTTCCACCTCGGCCGGGGAGAGGCCGGGGGCCTTGGTCACCACCTGCACCAACACGCTGGTGACGTCCGGAAACGCATCAATCGGAATCGTCCGGAAAGCATACACCCCTCCGGCCCCGATCATGAGGGCACAGATGATGACTAACATCCGCTGCCGCAAGGAGATGTCAAGGAGACGGGAGACCATCAGACGGGTTTCTTCAACAACTCGGACTTCAACACAAAGGCGCCGTGCGTCACCACCGGCTCTCCTTCGTTCAGTCCGCCCAGGATGGACGTCAGCGTGCCATTCGACTCACCGATGTGCACCTCGCGCATTTCATATTCATTCACGCCGCGCTGCACAAAGACGAAGGTCCGTCCCTGATCTCGTTGCAACGCCGCCTCCGGCACCGCCAAGCGATCCGGTTGTGACTCGGAATAGAGCCGTATGGTGGAAAACATCTCCGGCTTCAGCCGCCCATCCTGGTTCGGTAGTTCGATCCGCAACTGCATGGTCCGTGTGATCGGATCCAGCACATCGCCGACGTACGTGATCGTCCCCTTGAACACTTCTTTCGGATAGGCGTTGATCCGGACGTCGACCTGCGTGCCGCCGGACGCATGCACCGAATGGACGAAGGGAATGTCTTTTTCCGGTATGTTCGCGAGTACCCACACCTCCGAAAGGTCGGCGATCACAAACAGATTTTCGGTCGTCTCGACGACTTCCCCGCGCGTCAGTTTCCGTCCGATGATCCGCCCTCCGAAGGGTGCCACGATCGGTACCACCGACCGTATCTGCCGGCTCCGTTCGAGTCGCCGAAACTCTTCGTCGTTCATCCCGAGCAACTTCAACCGATCATGCGATTCATTACCTTCGGCTTGCGCGCTCAACAATTCCGCTTGCCGCCGTTGCAACTCGGCCTCGCCGATCACCTGCTCTTGCAACAGAAATTGCGCACGATTGAAGGCTTGCTCCGCAACGTGGAGTTTGGCTTTCGCCTTGAGATACGCCGACTGCGCCAGTCCCAGCTCACTGCTGTACAAAATCGCGAGAGGCGCGTTCGCTTTCACTTCCTGCCCGAGATCGGCATAGACCTCGACGACTCGCCCGCGAACCAGTGTCGTAATCTCAGCCATGTTCCGTTGATTCGGTTGCACGATCGCCGGAAAATCCCGGTGCGTACGAAAGTCACTGCGGACGACAGGCTGAACCACCAGCCCTACTCGTGACGACTCTTCCGCCGACAACGTGATACGTCCCGGCGTGGAAACGGCAGCCGGCGTTTTACTGGCCACCACATCACTCGGTGTCCCATCACAGCCCGTATCCAGTATCATCATACTGAACAACACACTCCAGAGCCCTCGGCTGAGATACGATGACTGAGGTTGGATGCAATAAGCCTGCGTGTTCACAAGGTTCCCCCTACCGCCTGTTCCAGTCTGGCCAGCGAAACGGAAAGGTCATGCCGAGCCAGGGCATAGTCTACTAAAATCTGTCGCTGCACACGCTGGGCATCCAGCACTTCCAAAAGACTCGAGGCGCCCTGTTGAAAACTGAACTGCGCCAGCCTCAACGCTTCCTGCGCCTGCTTCAGCAACCCCTTATCGAACACATCGATCAACTCGGCGGTCGTACGAACATCTTGATAATGCTGATAGACGGCTCGCCCGAGCTCATTGCGCGTTCGGAGCAGCTCTGCCTCATCTCGACGCTTCGCCCCTAATGACGCAGCAATCTCTCCCTGACGTCGATACCACAGCGGCATCGGGATTGAGAGTCCTCCTTGAAACGCTTCTCGCCCCATCTCACGCCAGTAGCTGCCATTGACCGTGACCGACGGCACACGGGCCTGTCGTTCGAATTCAATCTTCCAGTCCGATTGTTCCACGGACTTCAATAAGCGCTGGATCGTGGGATGCTGGTCCATCATCCGAGCCATAAGCCCCTCAATCTGTAAGTCCCGAGGAAGCATCCTGAATTCACCGTGAACCAAGTAGGACGGCCCAAGCGCACCGCCGGTCAAGGTGTCGACGGCAACACGATTGATGCGAACAAGATTATCGGCACGGGCGAGTTGCTGGCGGGCCTTTAGAACTTCCACTTCCGCCTTGATGGATTCGAACTGTGGAGCTTCGCCTGATTTGACGCGCGCCTTCACGATCCGGGCCACGCCTTCGACGGTATCAAGGTTCTGCTTGGCCAAGTCTGCATCCTGTTGAGCCAGGAGCAAATCGTAGAATGCCACCTTCACTTGTGAAGTCAGGTTCAAGCGAGTCTCTAACATGCCGACGTTGGCTGTCGCCAATCCAAGATCGGCGACTCGTTGACGCGCCGCACGCAACGCCGGCCATTCGACCGGTTGTCCAACAACGACGTTGTATTCTGTCAGCGAGTTTGGATCAAGATTCGGGCCGACACCGCCCCGCGTTGTATCGCGAAGCATCCCGTGGCCACCAGCACCTCCAACCGTGGGATTTGGATACGCGCCTGCCGCCGTCTGCTGGCCTTTTTGCTGTTCAATGGTGCCTTCCGCGAGCGAGACTACCGGATTCTTGGCCAAGGCCAGATCGACGATCGTCTCAAGACCATAGACTTGATTCCCAGATTCCGTAGCCACCGACATTGCGGCCACTCCAACGGATCCGACGTTCACCATGCCCAGGAGTAGTAGAGCATGTACCACTCCCATCCTGATTCCTTGCCTCAACATCACCACCCTTCCCTCAACTATCCTAGGCCCAATCTATCTGATTTTCAAATATCTACACCGACTGTGGGGGCTTTCTTCGTGGCGCTGCGGAGTCAATCGGCAATCCGCTGAAGTAGAAGGCCGAGATCGCCACCGTCGCCGCCACGTTCAATGACTCAACCCCTTCAGCCAATGGAATGGAAAACCTGATCTGAGACGCCTTCATGATTTCCGATGACAGCCCCGCGCCCTCGTTACCTACAGCAACCAGGAGCCGGCTGGGTACGGTTCGAATCTCTCTAATGGGAACTCTATCAGTTGACGACAGGACCGCTGAATAGATTCTACATTCAGACAACGTCACTGTCCGAAGATCCGTTGTCCGAAAAATGGGCAGTTCCAGGAGCGTACCAGCTGTCGCACGGACAACCTTGGGACTGAAATGATCCGCAGAGTCATGGCTCAACCACACAGCAGACAGATTCAGTGCGGCAGCGGTTCGGATAATCGCCCCCACGTTCGCTGGGTCTTGCAACCGATCTCCATATACACCCAGGACGCGCGACTGCCCAAGTACCTGCGCCTCGTCCCACTGAGGTTGCTGGACAACGGCCAGAATCCCTTGAGGCATCTCCACATCTGTCAGTTTTTCAAAGGCAGGATCCGAGCACACGAACTGTTGCGCCTCTAAGTTAACGCGCCTGCTCCGGTCCACGCTGGTCTCAGCACGGAGATAATGAGGCGATACAAGGAGACTCTGTATCGCCTGGGGATGGTGGGAGATCAGATCATGACAAGGCTTGGCGCCTTCTACAACGAAGACGCCCTCGCGTGATCGAACGTGTTTCTCTCGCAGCAACTGCCGGATCAACGAGCTCTGCGCACGGGACAAGACCTGGGGGTGTGGCCCAGTATCCACTATGATGACCCCGACCGCATGCTAGGAGGGAACCGACCAAACCAGATGAGGTGGTCGTTCACCGACGCCTTCGCTCGGACGCCGCTTCCGCCGCGCGAATACGCTGAGCGCGGGCCTTCGCTCGCTTCAAGGCCGTCAGTTTGCCTCGAGTCCTGGTTTGCTCAAACTGGAGTTGTTCCAGCTGAGATTGCAAGTGGGCCTTTTCCTGCTTGTGCAGACTGGCACATTCTGCTTTAGAAAGCTGGGTCCAATCCCCGCTGTTTCTGGCCCGCTTGATTCGATCGTCTAACGATTCTCGAAGCTGCTTGGCCCTCATTGTCATCAGCGATTTCAGCGCTTCCTGACGACGCTGCACCTCTTCTTCCTCAGCCATGATGCCACGAATATCCGTTCCTAACATAGGTACCTACCTCCTTGACACACAGACTCCACAACGAGCGTCCGCATTATAACCGAACTGACAGGCAATCTGGAATGCCCCGCAACGCATTGATTAAACAGGATAAATAACGAATTATTCACCAGGTTCCTTGAAGCCATTTCGTTCATTGTGTATCATCCATCCATGCTGATCGGAGCATGCATTCAGGGTTGGAGACTTGCACGAAAGCAATCGATTGAGTCGTTATCGAGCGCAGCTGATCTGCCCCACGAGCTCCTTGAGCAGATTGAGGCGGACCAAACAGACCCTACAGCGGGAACGATCGAGGCACTCGCTCGTGCGCTCCGAGTTCCGCCCTCCTGGCTGTTTGATGATCCTCGATCTTTCGAATACCTGTTTACGGATGCCTCAGAAGAAGATCAAGAACCGGATGCAATCCAGCTTGATCCCGTGACCGATCGAATCTTGGCCGGCTCCCGTGCGGATCGATCGCTCTTCGTTCTCTTAACGACTCTCATGCAAGCCGGCGACCCGAAACTCCTGAGAGCCGCCGAAATGAGCCTGCGAAGCTTGGTCAAACAATCCCGCCAAGCAACTGTCCCCTGGCAGCAACGCCCGTCAGGACACTTCGAACCGCCGAGCGACTAGCCACATAATCCAGGAACGCTGCTATTGCCACAGCTTCAGGTTTCGAGTTTCATGTTTAACGTTGTCCTAAACCGTGAACCTTGTCCCTCAACTTGCATTATTTGCAACTCGTGAATCGATAACAACGGTGAATCGTATCTCGTGCTAGCGTGAAGCGCCCGGACCCAGAGTCGAACCAGCGTCCCCACCTATTTCGTGAAACAAACTGTTCCTATTCTATCTCTATTGATACACTTCGGTTGTGACAGCGCTGACCACAATTACTCGCGATCCATCACGGAGGATGCTGCTGCGTGAAGGTTTTTTACTCATCCTCCTTGTACCAATTGTCGGATGCGGCAACCATCACGTCCCCTCTCCACTCCATCCGTTGCCCACGTCCTCACTCGCCGTGAGGGAACTGGTGATCGATCGGGTTAGCCCGGTTGTCGAGAGCCTTTTCAACTCTACATCTCGTGAGGCTCACAACACGATTACCGCCTCCCACCAAACGGTCGGGACACGACCAGCCAGATACAAGCCACGAGCGGTCACTGACACGTTAAAAAACCCCTGGGAAGGCCTGAGGAATCTTGAACGTTATGGACTCCTCGCCATGGAATCGGCAGCAGCCAGTCCCCTGGATCTTCCAACACTCCTGAATAGACTCGAGACCAGTATGAATCGGTCCTCTGCGCCGTTGACGACAGTTCTCATCCCGACTGGTTCACATCGCAGCAACACGATAGCGTTCATCCGTGAGGTGCTTCATCAAGCCGCGCTCCATCGAGAACATGCATTGGCAGATCTTTCCGACCAGGAACGGACCTTCCTCTTCGAGCACGGACGAACACTGGCGGAATCCTATACACCTCAAATCTCCATACTCTCTGACGTCACGATGTCTCAGATCCTCGCGAACACCAGGTTTGCGGAGCTCTTGCAAAAACGTGTGAAATACGATCATCTCCTTGCTGCAGGCCAAGTCCTGGCACAGTTGACCACTACGCAGTGGTTAGAAGAGCTATACGAGACATTCCCGGATCCCGTCTCTCCAGCACAGATTCCTCCTGGTATTACCGGCGAAGTCAGATTTGTCGTCCATACATCGGAAGGGCTCGTCATCATTGGAGGCCCAGGTCCGAACAGCTATGCATTGGAAGGGCCCGTGGCCCTTATTCTTGATCTTGGCGGGGACGATTCGTATCACGGTCTCATCGGTGCATCGTACGACGTCCGGTATGGAAATGCCGTCGTGATCGATCTGGCCGGCAATGACCGTTACACTGGAGCCCCAGTGGGATTAGCCACAGGCCGACTCGGTGTCGGACTTCTCTTCGACCGATCCGGAGACGACAACTATGAACTCTCTCCAGGATCAGGTGGAGTGGGCTTGGGAGGGCTAGGCATCTTGGTCGATACCCAAGGACATGATCAGTACCATGGTAACCGATTGACGCAGGGCGCTGCGATTGGAGGGCTGGGGCTCTTGATCGATACAGCCGGCAATGATCGTTATAGTAGCCATGGATTTGCCCTCGGGTTTGGGGGACCTCTTGGACTCGGCGCCAGCATTGATACGGACGGAGATGATCAGTACCAATGCGGTGAGGTCATTCCCAGCGCCTACAACGCCCATGAGGCGTTAGAGTCGAAACCAGGCGATCCGGAGTTTCAATACGACTGCTTCGGCCTCGGTGCCGGCGCCGGTTCGCGCGTCCTGACGACACAACCTCAATGGATCGACCAAAGCTTAGCCGGTGGCATGGGTCTGTTGCTCGATCTAAAAGGGCGTGATCGATATCAAAGCGCAAACTTCTCACAGGGAATGGGATATTTTTTTAGTGCAGGAGTCTTGCTTGATCTCGACGGTGAAGATGACTACCAGGCTGCCCGCTATGGCCATGGCGCCTCCGCCCACCATGGTGTGGCACTCTTTATCGACCGCCGGGGGAACGATCACTATGGATCAAAAGGCCCATACTATAATGGTGGAGTGGCGTGGGACCACAGTATCAGCTTAACCATTGATGCAGGAACCGGTCAGGACAGCTATGCATTCGATCGCACAACCGGTCTTGGGAAGGCCGACCACACCGGCTGGGCCGTCTTTCTGGACGAAGGCGGGCGCGACATCTATAGAGTCCAGTCAGGGTTTGGTGAGACCTCGGAACGGAGCCTTGCCGGTTTCATCGATCTCACTGGTGAGGACCAATACAGTCTCCTGTCAGGAGTCCCAGATTTCCGCCCAGGAAACAGCATGGTCTTCTCCCATGGACCCGGGAGTTTTTTCCAGGACCGGTAAGCCTCACCATCCACACCATCTCGGAACATGGGGGACACGTCCCCATGCCCACGGAATCTACTGACCAAGTAGACAGAAAGGGGTTGTTTTTTCTCTTTCAGACGTAGAAAATACCGGCGCTTTCTCAGTATTGGCCTAATCATCCACATTCTATAGAGAGGCATAACCGTGAGGCTGCGTAATCTTGTACAGCTTGTTGTGGCAGTCAGTATCTGGGGCGTAACGAACCACCTCTGGGCCTACGATGCGAGTCCGAATATCGGCACCGCAGAGGGCTCCTGTGCCGACGTGATCTTTTCCGCTTTTACACCACCCCCATACTCCTATGAGAAGGGCAATGAGGCAGCGCCAAAGTCAGACTTCTCGTTCTTGGCGTCGAAGGCAACCCGTATTGATAGCCTGAAGGTCACCGTCAAGGACGAGAAGGTCCCGGTTACCATTACACCGCAAGGAAATGGATATCTGGTCAAAGGCAAACTGCCTGCCAGCGCAACAGGATCCTACGTCCGGGTCGACATCTTCGCTGAAGGGCTGACGCTTTGTCAGCGTGCGGATGGGTGGCTCTTAAAAGTTGCGAAGTAATCTGATCTAACTGAGGGCAGTGGGCAGGTTGTTCTCCTGCCCACCTTGCTCCGGTTCTCGCCAGCCAAGAACAGCGTTACGGTTCCTGCTCTTCAACAGACTCAATCACTTCCCGCAACTTCGCCACAAAAGCCACCGGCTGATTGAGGGCATTCTCCGTCAATTGAAATTCACTGACGAGCACGCCGTCCTTATCGACCAGTACGAGGCGATACCCCTGCTTCATGGAACACCTTTCTTCTCCCTGAGACATGTCAGAACTTCGGAGGTACCTTGCAGACGGAGAGTCGTCAGCTCGGAGATAGGTCAAAAGGGAACACGAATGCCGAGATGGACTTCGTTTGGGATGAGGTGCGGTCCTAACAGGCTTCTCAAGCCTGCGGGGGGCTGGCTGGAAAGGAATGAAGCCGACGGTGCCGTATGGAGGACGCGATCACGCTCCGTAACATAGCCACCGCCAAACCCTGCCGCAACATAGGGAACCAGCGTCAGACCACTCACCGAAATCTGTGTCGAGACGGCTGGGGTTGTCCGCAAGGCCATGCCGCTCTCCCCCGCCGGTGAAACGGATGGTGCCTGCTTCAATTCCACCTCTCCTGTCGTTGCAAGAACAGATGGTCCCGCTATACCAAGGTGCGCCGGTCCTCTCGGAGCAGATCCGTCTTTCGTTGTGCCTGCATAGGACAGTGCAGCCCACAGACTCAATAGGACCATGACGCTCACTCCGGAAGACCCTTTGATCACACGAACCAGCAGCATGATTCCACCATACAATTTGCCGGATCTCGATTCAAGCGGTCGTCAAGTCACCCAGCAATGGCATTGATTGAGTCATCATGGTCATTTCAACCACGCGGCCAGTACATTACGTCGAGACACGCGTGAGCGTATTCTCATCCGTATGATGAAACAGATCCTTCCGACCCGGCATACGGAGTTGCGTATCCTCCTTATAGTGAAATCGATTCCGATCAAAAATCGTCACCGTCAGTTCATAGCGCACCGTCTTGAACTCCCTGGTGAGAAACCGATTCGAACAGATCCCATAGGTCTCCGACCCGCCTTCCGCCACCAGCGTAAAGGCCGTGGCGGTCGGCTCCACCGTCCCGCCAGCCAGCACGGCCACCCCGCGTGGCACAATAAAACAGCGTAGCACCTGTCGCTCACCGGGATCCCACAGCCAATACCCGACCTCTTCATGAAACGGGTCCGCCTCTCCGAGGCGATGCGCAACCGTCGCATAGCGCAAGCCATACAATTCCTGTTCATGATTACGCACTACGCCGATTGGAGCAAATGTGACCCGCTCGCGAAACCGATTCTGCTCTGTCCCACGATCATCGGATGGCGCTTCATCAGCACCCTTGTCTCCCTCCCAGACACCCGCTAAGACCGCCAATGGCCCAAGCTGTCTCACCCCATCTGCTTCCATGCGCTCCTCCTGCCGGATACTGGTCCTGAACAAAGCATTGCACAAAGACGCAGCCGTCGAACGAATACGAAACTCTCGGCACCATTGTAAGAGGTTCATCACAACCGGTACAAATCAGCAGCATGGAATGAAGCCGCCTCTGAATTCACCCTTGCGTCACAGTCGCTCAAGGATCGGATTCGCACATCGTCTATTTTCTTGGCGAGAAGACACCTCCACGATATCGTACCTGCAACACACTCGTGGACCCGATGTAGGTGCCCCTCTATGCGTGCCTATGACCTGGTGGTCGTCGGCAGTGGACCCGCCGGCCAAAAAGCAGCCGTCCAAGCGGCGAAACTGTCCAAGCGCGTGGCCATCATTGAGAGGGCCCGGCAACTTGGAGGCGCCTCGCTCAATACCGGCACATTACCCAGCAAAACCCTCAAAGATACCATTGAGTACGTCCATGGCTTGCGTCGGCGAGGATTGGCCCAGTTGGGCGCAGCACTCACCAGACAACTGACCCTGCCAGACCTGATGACCCGCAAAGATCAAGTCATCGAGACCGAAGTCGGTGTGATCACTCATCAACTGCAACGCAATCATATTGACATCATTCCAGGCACTGCCGCTTTTCTTGACCCGCATACTCTCAGCGTGACGCGATCGGATGGGCAGATCGATCAGGTCCGGGCCTCAACCATCATACTGGCCACAGGCTCACGACCACGCCGTCCCTCAGAAATTCCGTTTGACGATCTGATTATTTGCGACTCTGACTCCTTCCTCCGTACCACCATGAATCCGACCAGCATTATCGTGATCGGAGGAGGCGTCATCGGTACTGAGTACGCCTCAATGTTGGCTGCGTTCGGAATCAACGTCACCCTGATCGATCGGCGGACACAGATGTTGCGGTTCTTGGACCTGGAAATCGCACAGGCCCTTGAGGCTCAAATGCAGCAGAATGGGGTCACGATGCGACTCGGGCAGGAATACCTGGACATATCCGTCGACCGCACGGCTCGCCCGACAGTCCATTTTCAACATGGAGAGGCCGTCACCGCTGACATGTTACTCTACACGATGGGACGAGTCGGTAATATCGAAGCGCTGAATCTGGGAGCAATCGGCCTCACGACGGACCAGCAGGGACAGCTCTCCGTGAACGCCCACTACCAAACAGATCTCCTTCACATTTACGCGACCGGCGATGTCATCGGGTTTCCCGCGCTTGCCGCAACCGCCATGGAGCAGGGACGACTCGCGGCCTGCCATGCGTTTCAGTTACCCGACACGCATAAACCGAACGTGATTCCGTATGGCATTTACAGTATTCCTGAAGTCTCGATGGTGGGCCTTCATGAGGAGGAGCTCACCGCCGCGAACATCCCGTACGCCACCGGGAGAGCCTTCTTTCGAGAAATGGCACGGGGGCACATCAGCGGCGACCTCCATGGTCTCTTAAAGGTGATCTTTCACCGCGAGACGCACGCGTTGCTGGGTGTCCACATCATTGGAGCCGGAGCGACGGAGCTGATTCACATCGGCCAATCGGTCCTTACCTATGGGGGAACCGTCGAGTACTTCGTCCATAACGTCTTCAATTATCCCACGATGGCCGAGTGCTATCGTACCGCAGCCCTCGATGGGTTAAACCGGCTGCTCCATCCCCACTCGTAGGACACTCGCATCAGGCTGCCAAACAGGGCCTCTTCTCACCTGGAGTGCCCACGCGCTGGGAGAGCTCGGGTCAATTGGCCAACAGCAGATTTGCTAAAACCGTTAAAAGGAATATACTCACCGTATACCTGCCGGTCGTCATGAGCTACGTGGAGTCGTAGTCATGAAGATGATCCCGACGATCAGCTCTGCATCTTCCAGAAGTTTCTTCACTGAATTCCCACCAGCGATTTCCAGCTGGAAACGCCCACCACAGGAGGTCTGGCCATGCCTATTCCACGCACCCTGAAGTCACGTCTTGATCACGAACATGTCCATTACGATATCTTGGCTCACTCTCACACAAATCGCGCGCGTGCAGTTGCCGAAAGCCTCCATCTCCCGGAACAGTCCATGGCCAAGGTGGTTATCGTAAAGGTCAAAGAGCGATTCATCACCATGGTTCTGCCGGCCACGACAAAGCTCGATTTCCAACGCCTGCGAGGAATGTTCGGCACCCACCGCGTCCGACTTGCGACCGAGGAAGAATTGGCACAGCTCTTCCCAGACTGCGAAGTCGGCGCGATGCCGCCGCTCGGCACCCTCTACGGCCTTCCGGTCTACGTTGACCGCTCGCTCATCGGGGACGAGGAGATTCTCTTTGAGGCAGGGACTCACTCAGAAGCGATCCGGATGCGTTATTGGGATTTTGCAGCGCTCGTATTTCCCACAATCGCCGAATTTAACCGGCCGTCCACAGCAAGCTGTTGACATCTGGAGATCCGCCGAGTCACAGCCCAAATATTCGGTTTTCTTCCCCTAAAACTGGTAGGATAGGATCGTGCCTGAGAGTGTCACCCTCTTGTGAAAGGACATCTATGCAAAACAGTTCAAAGCTTATAGCAGCCTGCATCATCGCCTCGCTTATCGGCCTACCCACCCTGTCATTTGCCAAAGCGCGAGGAGGTGGTGGAGGATATTCAAGCGGGTCTCGTGGCGGAAATTCATCAATGGGATTCGGAAGCCGTGGATCACGAACCCATCAAGAGAACGGTGCCAAGCCCATTGAACAATCCACGACCTCCAGACCTTCAACGACACCACCACCTCAGACCACGAACAGCCCGACGGCTCAACCGACCCCGGCCACGTCTCCTTCCTGGTTTCAACGCAATCCCTTGCTTGCCGGGATCGCCGGTGGTTTAGCCGGAACATGGCTCGGCCATATGCTCTTTGGCGCGACAGAGAGCAACGCTAAAACCACGGACACGGAATCGGGATCTGGATCGGCACCGGCATCCGCATCGGGGAACTCCTTTGGGCTCATTCTCCTCCTGATGGCAATCGGAGCAGGCGCCTTCTACTTTTTCAGAAAGTCTAAGCAGACTCCTGCACCGGTATTCACCGGGCTCTCACGCAGCACCTCTACCAGAGGAAGCCTCCTCGACGTATCGGCCAACCGCTCCACCGACGATGTCGACACTGAGACCTACACTGTCACATCCGAGGATAAAGCGGCTTTCCAGCAATTACTGACGGAGATTCAATCCGCATGGAGCACACAAGACGTCGCGGCATTGCGACGGTGTGTGACACCAGAAATGTTGAGCTATTTCAGCACCGCGTTGGCCGAAGACAGCAGTCGCGGCATACAGAATCACGTGGAAGACGTGGTGTTGCTGAAGGGAGACGTACGCGAATCCTGGGCTGAAGATGGTACCGACTACGCCACCGTCGATCTTCGCTGGAATGCCCGTGACTATACCGTCTCCACAACCATCCCACGTGGAGAACCCGGCTATCTGGTTGAAGGCAGTGAAGACACCGCAACCGAATCCATCGAAGTCTGGACCTTCATGCGTGTGCAGAATGGCCAGTGGCTTTTGTCAGCCATCCAGCAGCAATAATCGATGCAAGGAGGCGGCTGGCTCAGCCGAGTCAGCCGCCGATCCACTTCCAGAAACAAGGCGTCAGGACGTAGGCTGCGGCCGAGACCAACACACCGACCACCACACCCAGCAGCCCCGCCACATAGAGTCCTGCAAACGGTGCAGCCAACACGACCAAGAGCATAAACAAGGCTATCGAAGGATGGGCTTCATAAAACGTGCGGCGGGAGTCGGCTGAAAATAAATCGGCAGAGGGGTCAGATCGATACGACATAGTGAAAATGTAGATATAACCGCTTACCTCTGTCAGTGGAAGACCGGCGCCTGCCCTGTGCCCTTCGTGAGATCACAGCACTTTTTAAACTTCTTCCCGCTCCCGCAGAAACAGGGATCATTGCGCCCAATTTTGATAGGGAGTGAGGAGTTCGTGTCGATGTCGCCCGATTCGAGTCGTACGCGATAGATCGACCGTCCCAGATGCGCATACTCACGCATGGCCTCGGGGAAGATCTCCATCACCGACTCGGCAAGCTGATCAAAGGTCCCCTTCTTGTTTCCCTCCTGATAGTAGGCGTCGGCAAGTGCTGGTGAGCTAAAAAATGTGAGTGTCATCAACAACGCGCCGATCTCCTCATCAAATTCATCCGGTGTATACGCATCCCACACCTCAGACAGATACTCATAGCCCATGCCAAATCCCTGTGCCCATTGACTCAACGGCGAATCGATCGTCAGATTCTCCATGAGATCAGGTCGTACCTCACACCCCGGTGGAAGGGATACCGCGCCTCCTGGCCGCTCCCTAACACTGTCGTTGTAGAGTGCCATCATGGCCTGGAGTACCTGGTTCGCTTCATCGTCCGTCTCGTACCCCGCATCTTGATCGTTGAAGACAAGGGGAATCCATTCTGACGGCTGGATCAACTCCGGCCCGTTCGCGAGGCCGAACAAGAAGCCGGCCAATTGGGGATAGGTCAAGGTGTCTTCAGGTCGTTGTGGTGCAGACAAGAAGCGCGTGAGGAGAATTGCCTGGTCAATCGTGAATGGTGGGACAACAGGCACCATCGCATGAGCAGTCTTGCAGATTGAGCTCATGCATTGCAATCCCTCTTCATCTTGACGAAGTGACCGGAGTCATGTACCTGTAAGCCTCCGTGGATCGATCGTCTGTCCCGTCATGGTCCCTTCGACACTGGCAAGATAGGCCTTCGCCACTACGGCAGCCGGCATGCCAGTCGCGGGGTCCATCTTGCGCGCGACAAGGGTTTCCGTCACCCAAGGTGGACTCACCACATTAACTCGGATCCCACGTGGCAATTCAAGAGCAGCCGCCCGGACAAAACCTTCAAGCCCGGCATTCACCATACTGATGGAAGCGCTGCCCTTGATCGGTTCCTGACCGAGCACTCCGGTTGTGAGCGTCAATGACCCACCATCGGCAATGAACTGCCGACCGATCCGCACGAGATTGGCTTGTCCCATCAGCTTGTTCGAGAAACTGAAGAGATAGTCTGCATCAGTCAAATCATCGAGA
Source organism: Nitrospira sp. BLG_1 (assembly GCF_047338595.1). Taxonomy (NCBI): domain Bacteria; kingdom Pseudomonadati; phylum Nitrospirota; class Nitrospiria; order Nitrospirales; family Nitrospiraceae; genus Nitrospira; species Nitrospira sp. BLG_1. Next base: position 67,639 of record NZ_JBLFBO010000011.1, on the reverse strand, counting down.
CTTCCAAACTTTGCCTGTCCGGCCGCACTGACCACCGCATCGAATTTTCCCACTGTCTGAAACATCGCACGGATCGAATCTGGCGCGGCCAGGTCGACAGTTACGGCTCCTGACTTCCGCCCAGCCACGACGACCTCATGCCGCTCCGAAAGCATCTTCACCACAGCTGATCCAATCGTCCCCGTTCCACCAACTACAATCACACGCATAGCGTATTCTCCTTCCAGTGCCCCTCTCTCCAAACAGAAACGGGCAGGAGACTTTTCCCCTGCCCGTTCATACGAGATCACCGCAATTGAGGGTCTGAATGCTTACTTTGCTTCGCTCAAATGCGTGAGCGCCTCTTCGGCATGTTGCGTGGCAACGTCGGCATGGCCCGCCTTGCCATGCTCGATGGCTTCCGTCAGATGCTTGATCCCTTCGCCCAAATGCGGATTTTTCCCTCCCCGCTCGGCATGATTCCGTGACTTTTCCGCATGGGTCGCCAGTACGTCAGCATGCCCCTGTTTGCCATGCTCCACTGCCTCTTTCGCATGCGCAATGGAGTCCAACACGTTCCCGGCTGGAGACGGCTGAGCGTTGAGCACCGGAACACTCACCAACATCCCAAGCGCACCGAGAATGAATGCCCCGCGATAGAATTTACTCTTCATCGTCATGCCCCTCCTGGTTAAGCGTGTTGTGCCGAGTACCACTGTCTGCAATCTGGGGTTTACCTTAGCACAACATTTCTGTAGCCTGTCAATCAATGGACCTTCCACATTCCACCTCTCACCCCCGCGATCCGTTGCACGGAATCACCTTGGAAACTATTGTCACGACCCTGGTTGCACGCCACGGATGGGCCGAACTGGGTCGGCGCGTACCCATCCGCTGCTTCCGCCATCATCCAACGATCAAGTCCAGTCTGACATTCCTGCGCAAGACCCCCTGGGCGCGCACACGTGTTGAGCAACTGTTTGTCAGAGACCTGCCCTAGACTCCCCCTTGACCCTATGGCAACGAACGCAACCATCTATAAGGCCGTCCTGCAGATCTCCGATCTAGACCGTCACTACTTTCAGGACCATACGCTGACCCTGGCACGACATCCATCCGAGACCGAAGAGCGCTTGATGATGCGAGTGCTCGCGTTTGCACTCCATGCAGACGACGTCTTGGCATTCGGCCGTGGAGTCGGCACCGAGGATGAACCGGCCCTATGGCAACGGGATGCTACTGGGGCCATTGATCTCTGGATCGAGATCGGTCAGCCGGATGAAAAAACCATTCGTCAAGCATGCGGCCGTTCCAAACAGGTCGTCATCTATGTCTACGGACCTCGCGGTGCAGAAGCCTGGTGGGAAAACCAGCGTGCCTCACTCGACCGCCTCAAGAACCTCGCTGTCACGCTGATCCCGATGGAGGGCATCCGCACCCTCGCAAATATGGCAAAACCTTCCATGCACTTACAATGGACAATCCAAGACGGGCATATCTGGATCGCGGATGGTACGCAGACCCTCCAATTAGAATTACAACGATTGAAAGGGTGCGGTTGATGTCGTTCTGGATATCCAGATAACCGGGGTGGTAAAGGGTAGCTGTGATCTACTTGTTGCTGCCCCAGCCTGAATAGAACGGGGTATGATGATGCCAATCCTGGAAGAGGTCGAGATGCAAACCTCTGTGCCACAAAGAGAGGTGTCAGCGCGCATGAGTAACAGGGAGCGCCTCATCCATCGCGTCTGCCTGGCGACGGTGTTGCTGGTAATAATCACTGCCGCAGCTCAGGCGGTCCAGGCCGCAGACGGAGGCCAGGCGAAGTTCAGGCGCATCTCGACGCAGTACATCGCAGCGTTGGGTGATCCCAAATCGACCTCTGGGAACGGCGCACAGTTGTGGGGTTTGTGGCCGGTGGACCCAGGCCCTCGGGGTGTGAAGCTGAACCGCTATGACTCCTTGAAAGGTGCTGGTGGCGTCGCTCCAGCACGTTGGATGTTTGACGAAGCGGACTGGTGGTTGGAGGAACATGGCTTGATCATGGAGCAACCGACCGTTCCGCTTCCTCCCGGTAAATATGTGGTCACAGGCGCCCGCAAAGTGACAGCCGTACTGACAATTCATCCTGCCGATGGCCATGGCGACAGGCGCTGGGAGCTCGATCGAGGCGCGACGCTCTACGACGTGACCCACCTCGCCTGCCGGTCCGCACGCTATACCCCGTCAACGGCGGGTAGTTCGTGCTCACCGGCCAACGCGAAACAAACGGCATTTCCTGTTGCACCAGGGGGAGCGATGCCTCCGGTCGAGGGCTGCGCGAAACAGGATTACGCGGTGCTCATTGTGATCGGGGTGGGCGTGGAAAACTGAACTGCGGTGGCGCATCCACAACTTGCGCGGCGACTGCAATACAAGACTCCTGATTTATTCTATCCATCCCAAGCTACTCGTCACATCCTCCGGTACAGCTTGATCCGCCAGCGGATTGGCCACCGTCAGGGCTTGGTCCGAAGGAAACAGTCAGCCAGACTCGCAATGCTTCCGTCAGCCACGTGCAGGATCTTCACAACGAGCGAGCCACCCACCCCTGTCTTTGCAAGTCATCCGAGGTTTGCTATTTGTCCCTCAGGGATTACACAATAGGTCATAATCATTGAGCTCCGCCATCCCGGCCACTCTCAACAATCAACAGCGAGGTGTCATCATGAATGTTCGATATACCCTAGTGATCGTTATGATACTCAGTGCCTTTAGCAACATCGGCGAGGTCAGGGCCGGCTATGATTCCCCCCCTCCCGGCTCTAGCAGCTCGGGTGGCTGCGGCGTCGTATCGTTTTCCACATTCATGCCGAAGCCTTACTCACAAGCAGACAACAATACCGAAGTCGCGCCGCAATCGGCATTTTCGTTTGTGGCATCCAAGGGGACGTTTCCCAAAACCATTACCGTGATGATCAAGGACGAAAACGTCCCGGTCACCGTGACGCCTCACTTCGATGGGTTTCTCGTCAGCGGCAAGATCCCCGCCTCAGCCAAAGACACCTTCATCAGAGTGGCTATTACGGCGAAAGGCCCCAATCTCTGTGAGCGCGGCGACGGATGGCTCTTGAAAGTGGGAAAATGATTAAGGGCAGGATCGAGATGGCTCCGGTTGGTTGGCCGGTGTAGGCCATTCCTAACGCAACACCTGGTAGATTGCTGACGACACGGCGGTGCGCCGTGTCGTCAGAGCATCATCTCCGTAAACAGTCGAGCATCTTTCTTTATTCTCAGTTGACCGCAAAGCAACCAACCCGCCAAGGCAAAGCAGTCGGCGTTTCCCGTCGAGCCAAGAGGAGCGAGGCCTCTGGTCGAGGGCCATGCGAAACAGAATTATGCGGTGCTCATTGTGATCGGCATGGGCCTGGCAGACTGAGCCACGGTGGCTTACCAAGGGCCTTCCGAGCAGGCTAAACGGAGACTCCCTCAGTCAATCAGTGAAGAGAGGGGAACAGGTTGGCTTAGGCATTCGATCAGAAACGATTCGCTGGTACGCATGAAAGATTCCCGACCCCCTATCTTTTCCTCGTGATTCTACCTATACAGATACAAGAAACAAGACATGCCCCATATTTTACCCTCGCTTCGCGTCGCCCGAACGGCTGAGGTTACCTGTGAGTGGTGTGTCAGCGCCACGAGTCAGGTGGAGCGATTCGTTGGACTTCATCAGTGAACACGTTTGTATGTCTTTCCCTTCAGCACGTTTCTAACTTGAAGTTCGTTGAGTACTTCAACCTCATCTGTGATTTTCGCCTCGTCCCAGCCGAGAGCGGCAAGTGTTCGTATCTGCTTGACCTGATCTGGTGATAGAGTTTTCTCTCGTGCAGCCATCACACGCAAATAGAAGTCATCATCTTTCCATAGTTCGGAAATAAATGGATTCGGAATTCCTTTCCGAGGATTGCGCCTCACATATTCGGCAACAGCGTGGTCTCGTTCTTCCAGAGAAATTTGCACTCTGTCAGTAATACGATGCTCGTGAAGGAACTCCAGGCCCTTCAGGCCCCCAGGAATCATGTTCAGACCATTCGGGCGAAGAGTATATGTGTCTACAAACCACTCCTCCCAACTCATCGCAACGTCGTAAGATGCATTGATGTCAAGAAGTTCTGAACCATAGGCTACGTTGCTTAAAGAAAGGCTATCGTGCCACGCTTTGTGGAATAACTTTCTGCTCCCTGTTCGCATTTCATAAAGATGCTCATCGAGCCTCTCAAGCCAGTTTCTCTTTGTGATACCAGCGTAGGAAAACTCGGCAGCGTCACTCGTAATAGTGTGCAGGTAGCATTTATATCCTTCGTTTGCGTCGCCCCAGTTCTTTAATAGGCACTGCAAGGGCATTTTGTATCCCCACTTGGTGCCGTTTTCGTACCTTTGCCAGAATTGGCCAACCACGCGTTGGTCTGAGATAGGGCGAGCAAGTTCTGGGTATTTGTAGTAGGCCTTGACCTCGTAGTCGATCTTCATGCCCGCCAGGTCAAGCGTGAATCCAATATCCGCGTCATATCTGTACAACCGTTCCCAGGCATTCTTTCCCTGCGAGGTACGATTGCTCTCCAGAAGTCGGTCTATCAATCCCCGTTCCTCTTGGTCTTCGTTGACGTTTCCGAGATAGCCATCGAACAGGCGAATAATTTGGACCAAATTATCGAGTTTTGGCATTAACGCTTGGCAGTTGTGTATATCGAGATACCTTAGCTTCATGCATGAAGTCCCGCGGACAAATATGAGGCCAAACGATCGCGTTGAGCAGGTGCCGCGGAGGGAAGCGACGAGGGCACCCGGCAGCTACGCTGCCGGGTGCCCCGCTCGAACGCGGGGTTAGGCATCGATCTCGCCGTACAACACTTGAAAATGCTTCATCGCCAAGTCCTTACTGCTCTCAATGAAGTCATACACCTGGCGGTATGTTGTAAGAATAATTGTTCCGTCGGTGTTTCCACTCTCATTGAGCCGTGGGAGCGCAATTGGGAGGGCCCATACTGAGCCCTCCATCTCGAAGAGAGGACCTATGTGTAGAATTGGGTGATATGCCTTGATCAGAAGCTGCTGGCGCTGAACGTGTTCTTCGTTCCATTTGATCTTCGACATCTTCCCCGGGTAGTCCCAGTAAGGGAACAGGCGATCAGCCTGTGGGCGATATCTCTTCCCCATCGCAATCCGCCAACGATCGAAGAATAGTACCTGAAGTTCCTCGAAAGTAAGGAGATCGAGATTGGTATTCTGCACCGCCTCTTTAGCGCCAGACTGAAACCCCACCCGAGAGATGATGAACCCGCGGTGCGCTCCGAAGTCGGCAAGCACTGTTCTGAAAGCATGGATGACCTCTTGGGGTATCGGCTTACTCCAAAACTTGCACTCGCACAGATACACGGAGGGCGGGACCGTTTGACGGTCACGTATCGCGACATCGATCTCCTTCTCTCCCCGCACAAGCTTAACCCGCTTGCCCACTGTGACATCGCAATCAAGTTCTGAGAACAGTTGTGCGACTTGGTCCTGCAACTCCTTCCAATCTCCAGGTTCGTGGTCAAAAATTCGCATCTGCTAACGCTGACTTATCGATGCCTAACAATGTTTAGATGGCCTGTATAATCCAGTTAAGACACGCTGTCCTCTTCTGTCTAAACCAGCTGACGCACACCGATTGCCCACCCTATTCCCATTGGGGCATGACACGTTGTGCGCCCATGCCGTTTTCAGATTGTCGTCTTATGCGATCGGGCTCCTCGCTCCACGGCCGCTCTTGCTCAACACGTGCGTGTCTATCGCGGCAGAATCTTGTACTGAGCTTCAGGCTCTGTCAAGTAGAAGGTATCAGCTTGCCCGGGGATAGACCGACGATACTGACGGATAATAGAGCCCAACCCACCTTGCAACTGCCCAAGATCCCTCGCGACGGGATGTGAGCCGCTACAACACCTGCACGATGAAACACTTCAGATATCGCGTCTCCGGCATGCTGGCGAGGATGGGGTGGTCGGCGCTGTGACCACGCTGCTCGATTAACCGGATGTCGCGTTTGGCGTCGCGGGCCGCGAGGCGGATGCTCTTCCAGAGATCTGCGTCAGAAACGGGATGAGAGCAGGAACTGGTCACGAGAAACCCTTCCGGCTTCAGCAGTTTTAAGCCCAGGAGATTGACATCCTTATACCCAGTCAAGGCGCCGGCCAGGGCCTGTTGGCTGCGCGCGAAGGCTGGTGGATCCAGCATCACCAGATCATACTTTCGGCCAGCCTTCACCAGCTTACGCATCTCCTCGAACGCATCGGCTTGGCGATAGGTGCAGCGATCCTCGACCTTGTTCATCGTGGCGTGCGTTCGAGCCATGGCCAGTGTGTCTAGACTGACATCGAGCCCCTCTACTGATACGGCCCCTGCCAACGCGGCATGGATCCCGAAGGCGCCAGTATGACAAAAGACTTCCAACACTTCGGCTCCTGCCGCAAGCTTGGCCGCCGCCAACCGATTCTCCCGTTGATCGCAAAACCAACCGGTCTTCTGACCCTTCTCCACATCGACGAGAAACTTGGGGGCCCCTTCCTGAATCTCGACTTGAGTCGGGCCACTGCCTCGAAGAAATCCTCGTTCAAGCGGTAATCCTTCAAGTTGTCGACTCTTGGCTTCGTTCCTCAGATAGACCCTTGTTACATTCAATTCCTTCATCAGCACATCAGCGATGAGTTCCTTCCGGCTATCCATGCCGAACGATAAGCATTGCATGACCAGCAGCTGATCGTACCGATCCACGATCAATCCCGGCAGTCGATCACCCTCGGCATAAATCAGTCGATAGGCATTAGACTGCGTGACGACTCGCTGCCGGAGCCGGATCGCCTGCTGAACTCTCCCCCGCCAAAAGGCCTCGTCGATGAGCTCATCCTCAAATGTCAGAAGACGGACGCGGATTTTGGAAGCAGGATTATAGAGACCACGTCCATAGAACTTCCCGTCGGTGGTCAGCACATCAACCAGGTCCCCTGCGGCTGCCTGACCGACCAACGGTCCGACATGCCCGGCAAAGAGCCAGAGAGGCCGCCCCTCCGGGACGCGGAGTGACGTGAGTCGGACGTGAGCAGTCGGTGTCGTAACGTTTCCCATAGCTATTGTTGCCCCTCAGCTGGTAAGTGGGTGGATACAGGGTGATCATAAGACATCGCGTGTCGTCTGGTAGTTCTTGACGAACCGACATCAGTATGTTTTCTTGAAGTATTCAACTCTCTACAGAAAGCGATTTCATGGGTCACAAACCAACGATTGGATCAGCCGTCTTAGACCGCTTACATCATCTCGGAGTCCGTCATATCTTCGGCATTCCCGGCGACTATGTGCTCTCGTTGTATCAACTGATCGAAGCCTCGCCCATCAAACACGTCGGAACCACGCGAGAAGACTGCGCCGGGTTTGCGGCAGACGCCTATGCACGCATCAACGGGATCGGAGCGGTCTGCGTCACCTATTGCGTCGGCGGTCTCAACACCGTCAATGCCATTGCCTGCGCCTATGCTGAACGGTCGCCAGTGGTGCTCCTCACCGGCTCGCCCGGTCTGTCTGAACGAACTCGCACACCCTATCTGCATCATATGGTCCGCGACTTCGGAACGCAACGAGAGGTCTTTGAGCGAATGACCGTTGCTGCGGTCACGCTCGACGATCCCTTGACCGCCGAACGTGAAATGGACCGGGCCTTTGCCGCCCTCCTGCGCTACCGCCGCCCCATCTATATCGAGATTCCCAGAGACATGGTCCACTGTCCGCTCACCGGCGGCATGAGACCGATGTGTATTGAGGATACACCAAGCGACCCCGCCGCGTTGGAAGAAGCCCTCAGTGAAGTACGGATCATGTTGGCGTCGGCCAAACGCCCAGCCATGCTCGTGGGGGCAGAAGTCGGTCGGTTCGGGCTTCAGGATGATCTCACCCGACTCGTTGAGCAACTCAATATTCCTATCGCCTCAACGCTGCTCGGGAAATCAATCATTCGCGAAGACCATCCGCTCTATGTCGGCGTGTATGGCGGGCTGATTGCTCGAGAAGATGTCCAGCAGTTTATTAACGATTCCGACTGCTTGCTGATCCTGGGATCCATTCTATCCGACGTAGAAGATCTGGATGCGACATCCCCATTGTTATCCGAAGGCCGAACCATCCATGCGACTGCTGATCGAGTCGCCATCAAACACCATCGGTATGACTCCATCAAGTTCCAGGATTTCGTTCAAGGGCTGGTGCGATCGCCACTCCCTTCTTTTTCACGCTCCCAACGGACACTCCCAGTCAGAACCGTACCAGTACCAACGGCGCCGGATCTGGATGCCCCAGTGACGTTGGAAGGGCTCTTCCGGCATCTGGATACTGTACTCACCGAGAAGACCGTTGTGATCGCGGACGTGGGGGAATCGCTCTTTGCTGCGGCTGACCTGCATGTTCGCCATCGGTTCGAGTTTCTGTCACCAGCCTACTACACGTCAATGGGGTTCGCCGTCCCGGCGGCACTAGGCGCCTCGTTCGCCGACCCTAGCCTGCGACCGATCGTGCTCGTGGGAGATGGCGCCTTCCAAATGACCGGAACGGAGCTAGCCAGTTGTGTCCGCTACAGGCAATCCCCGATTGTGATCCTTTTGAATAACCGTGGCTATTCGACGGAGCGAGAGATTTTGGAAGGCCCCTTTAACGACGTGCATGAATGGCACTACGACAAGATCTGCGATCTGATCGGAGGCGGGAACGGTGTACGCGTGAGTACCCAGCGGGAGTTCCAGCAACACCTCTCCGCTGCGTTTGCCGACCAAGATCACCTATATGTGCTCAACATCCTGCTCAGCCCCAATGACCGCTCTCCCGGCATGGTCCGCCTGGCTCGGCGCCTGGGAAAGAAACTGTCCACCGATAAGCCATAGGGGAAATCATCCAGTCTGTCTGCTTTCCCCTACACCCCTGAGAGTTTTTACAGAGCATCACTCCCCCAGATTCTCCGGAAAGTCCCCACAGACTCACTCTTCCACCAAAGTCAGTAGTGGCACGGCCCGTGCAGATTTGTTCATTTGCTTTATGAGGAGACGTCTAGGCAGAATAGAGACTCTTGCCTCACCGTCTTTACGCCGGATCTGCGTTCAGCAATAATCGAAGACCGGCCAAGAGGATATCTTGTCGGATTTTTATCAAAATGGCGTCGTCACCGTCCTGCACCGGCTCGGCCAACCCAATACCGAACAGCTTGAGCAGGAACTGGAGCGGTATGCAAAAACGACTCCGATTGCGCTGGTCCTCCCGTCGCTCTATGCAGAGCTTGAACGACCGGCCCTCAAACGTATCGTCGACATCTTGAGCGAGGTGCGCTACATCAATGAAATTGTCATCTCGTTGGATCACGCCTCCGCCTTGGAATTCAGGCTGGCCAAGCAATTCTTTTCCCAACTCCCTCAACGAGTCCGCGTCATCTGGAACGACGGCGCTCGCATCCAAGCGATCCTGAATGTGCTGGTCTCGCATGAGATCGATATCGGACATCAGGGCAAGGGGCGCGGGTGTTGGACGGCCTACGGCTATGTCCTGGCTCGGGGCCAAAGCCAGGTCATTGCGCTCCATGACTGCGACATTGTGAGTTACGATCGCCAATATCTGGCTCGCCTCTGCTATCCCATCGCCAATCCGAACCTTGCCTACGAATTTTGTAAAGGCTACTACAGCCGTGTGACGGACCGGATGCATGGGCGTGTGACACGTCTCTTCATCACGCCGCTGATCCGCAGTCTGCAAATGCTGGTCGGGCCGCACTCTCTCCTCTCGTTTCTCGACAGTTTTCGGTACCCGCTGGCCGGTGAGTTTGCAATGGTGCGAGATCTGGCCTGGATCAATCGTATTCCTGGTGATTGGGGGCTCGAAGTCGGGATGTTGGCCGAGGTCTACCGGAATTGCGCGCTGCGGCGGATCTGCCAAGCCGATATCGCCGATGCCTATGAGCATAAGCATCAAACCCTCTCCACTCACAATCCGGACGCCGGTTTGTTGAAAATGTGCGTAGACATCACAAAATCGCTGTTCCGCAATCTGGCAAGCGAAGGGTTGGTTCTCTCTGAAAGTACGCTCAAAACCTTGCGCGCAACGTACCTGCAGGCCGCGCAGGAAGCCATCAGTCGATACGAAAATGATGCGGCGATCAACAGCCTGCGGTTCGATCGCCATGAAGAACGACGGGCGGTTGAGGTGTTTCTCCGCGGGATGACGCTCGCCACTGATAGCTTTCTTGAAGACCCCCTCGGTGTCCCCATGATTTCGAACTGGAGCCGCGTGACCCACGCCGTCCCCGATATTTTCCATCGGCTCATGGATGCGGTCGAGCAAGACCATGCCTGGGACCCTGCAGCGGAAACACGACAGCCTGTCTCATGATCAACAACGGCTTGATTCCACTCACTGCTGAAACGGAAGATCTGCTGGATGCGGTCCACCATGCCGACATTCTGGTCGGCATTCCCAGCTTCAACAATGCGAAAACGATCGGCCATGTCGTTCGTGCGGTCGGCGCAGGTCTGGCCAAATATTTCCATGGGTATCGCGCCGTCCTGGTGAACTCAGACGGAGGCTCCACCGATGAAACGCCGGCCATGGTCGCCCATACCATGGTTGATCTCGAACCGCTCTTTATCAGCGATCGGCAAAGCACGCTGCACCGGATTGTGACCCCGTATCATGGAATCCCCGGCAAGGGGAGCGCATTCCGCACCATTTTTGAGATCGCCCGACGGCTGAAAGTGAAAGCCTGTGCCGTGGTTGATTCGGATGTGCGGAGCATCACGCCTGAGTGGATGGAGCTGCTCCTTCGCCCCATCATCAAGGAAGGATATGATTACGTGGCGCCCTATTATCGACGCCACAAGTACGACGGCACCATCACGAACAGCATCGCCTATCCCTTGACTCGCGCCCTCTACGGTCAAGAAGTTCGTCAGCCGATCGGAGGAGATTTCGGATTCACCGGAGAACTCGCCCAGCACTATCTTGAAAAGCACGTGTGGGAATCCGATGTCGCGCGGTTTGGCATCGACATTTGGATGACGACTGAAGCCATCACGAACGGCGCCAAGGTCTGCCAGAGTTTTCTCGGTGCCAAGATTCATGACCCGAAAGACCCGGCCGCAGATCTTTCCTCCATGTTGCGACAGGTCGTAGGAGCCTTGTTCGCCCTGATGGAAGCGCATGCCCCAGCCTGGCTCTCTGTGACTGAATCGCGGAAGGTGCCGCTCTTCGGCTTCCAATATGAGGTGGGCGTCGAGCCCGTGAATGTGAACGTCGAACGGATGATCGATTTATTTCATCTCGGCCTGACTGATTTACACGACATTTGGGTACGCATACTCTCCGAAGAGGTACTCGAACAGCTGTCTCGACTTCGGGAGGTTCCTGCACGGGATTTCCGTATCCCCGATTCCTTGTGGGCGCACATCATTTACGACGCCGCACTGGCACATCATCGCAATGTGCTGCCACAAGAGCATCTCCTTAAGGCCTTGACTCCGCTCTATTTAGGGAAGACCGCTTCGTTCGTGCTGGATAGTCAGGGACTGACGACAGCGGAAGCCGAACACCTGATCGAAACACTCTGCCGAACATTTGAAAAAGAGAAAGAGTATCTCGTGACTCGTTGGCCTCAGTCCCATGATGCGAGGGATGTCGTCAGTACCGCCCCTTCGAGACCTGAAAGGAGCCAGCCATGACGTCAACCTGGGAACAGACGTTACTCGGACCCGTTACGGCGCTCGGCGAGCATGTACTCGCCATCCTTCCCAAGGTCCTGGCCATGATGATCCTCCTGTTGGTCGGTCTGGCCGTGGCGTGGGGAGCAGGCCATTTTATGGAGCGTCTGCTTCGGATGATCGGCCTGGATCGACTCTGTGATCGGATCGGAATCGCCGCAGCCCTTCTCAGGGGAGGCATCAAGAGTGATCCTTCCTACATCATCGGCAGAGTCACCTATTGGCTCATCGTCATTTTTTCTACCACTGCTTCGCTGGGCGCGCTGAATGTGGCCCCGATCAACGAAGCCGCCCATTCCCTGTTATCCTATATTCCGCACCTGGTCACAGCCGCCGTCATCGGCATCATCGGCTATCTCGTCTCAAATTTCGTGTCCCAGGCCGTCCTGATCGCTGCCGTCAATGCGGGATTGCCGCCGGCTCGCTGGATTGCCGCCGGTACACGCTGGGGCATTCAGCTTCTGACGGTTGCCATGGCGCTTGAGCAACTCGGCATCGCCCAGCATATCGTGGTGGTTGGATTTGGGATTACCTGGGGTGGCTTGGTCCTGGCCGCAGCGCTTGCCTTGGGGTTGGGAGGAAAGGATCTCGCCAAAGATTTCTTGGAGCGACGTCTCATCGGACACTCCCGTTCACAGGTCAACGAGGACTTACGACACCTATAACCGCTATGCCACGCTACCTTCTACTCACGGACTTGGACGGCTGTCTGTTGGACAGCGAGACGTATTCCTTCGACGAAGCGCGACCGGCGTTGAACGCCCTTCGTGCCGAGCAGATCCCCATCATCCTCGTCTCCGGAAAGACTCGCGCGGAAATCGAGCCACTACGGGAACGCCTTGACCATCAGCATCCGTTCATCGTCGAGAACGGTGCGGCGGTCTATGTCCCGCTTGACACCTTTGGCTTCCAGCCTGAGCGGTCACGCCGCCGAGCCTCCTATCATGTCATTGAGCTCGGCACCCCCTATGCGCTGCTTCGCGATGTCCTCCGACAAATTGAGGAAGCCGTAGGGACCCCACTACAAGGATTCGGTGACCTCTCGGTCGACGAGATTATGGCGACGACAGGACTGATGCGAGAGGATGCGCTGCGGGCCAAACTGCGAGAGTTTGATGAACCGTTCCTTGTGAATGGTCCGCCAAAGTTGATTGAGGAGATTTGTCGGCAGATCGTCACACGAGGCCTGAACTGGACGAGAGGGGGGCGATTCTTCCATTTAACCGGGAATAACGACAAAGGCCGAGCCGCAGAACTCCTGCTCCGCTGCTATAGACGACAGGAGCATGGACAACATCTCCCTGAAGAGATCGAGACGATCGGCATTGGCGATAGTTTGAACGATCTTCCGCTCCTCCTGACGGTCGATCATCCGGTGTTGGTGAAACGGCCTGATGGCTCGTATGATCCGGACATCAATCTGCCGAACCTCATCCGAGCCCCTGGTATCGGTCCTGCCGGCTGGAACCAAGTCGTCCTCGAACTCCTTCGTCAGGCCACCCACGAAGCATCCCGTGAACGGGCTGTCAATATCAGAGTCACCTAACGTTCACGGGACGACCACGTTCCTACCCCGTTAATCTTCAGCCGGGTTAATAATATGCAGCCCGGCGGACTTCGATGCCGCCAAGAGTTGCGTATCCGTGCTGACGACCGTCAATCGTAACGGCTTCAGCTCCAACGCCAAAGCCAAATGCATCACCTGAGTCGAGCGAAGAAAGGGATACTCCAAGACCAACTCCTTCGTGGTCAAGTAGGTCTCCATCTGAGGAGCAATGAACTGATACAGCCCTTGTTTGGATTCAATTTCAAACTTGTACAGCACCGAGTAACAATCATCCCGTGTGATCTGCCCTTCGTGAGCACGGGCACAGAGAATGGAATAGAAGTCCGTCACGGTCCATGTCGGAACGATGGCGACCCTGCCACGCTTCACCATCAACTTATTGACGATGCGGGTCCCCCGCTCCATGCTGTAGCGTTTCACCAGCGCGGTTGAGTCGTAGTAGTAGTATGGCATTCGGTCACACCCTCCCTTTCAGAATGATGTCGGCAAGCGGCCCTTGAAGCTTGGACAGTCGGTCCTGGAGTTCGTCGAGTGGAGCTTCCTCATAGCCTTCTTTTCGCAAGGTATCGGCAAGATTCCCCTTGTTAAAGGACGCCGTGTCCGCCTTGAGCCGCTCGTTCAATCGCCGTTTGGCCAGACGGCTTGAAACCTTTTGCCCGGCCTTGGTCAACCCCCGCCCTCTGCTACGCGGAGCCCGACTGACGGATAGTTCGTCTGTTTTCTTCACGATTCACGCCTCCTCATCATGAGTGTTGGTTTACCGCTTCCCTGCAGACGCTTCCCGTGGACAACCGGCAGGCATCGCCGCGGTGGCCGGCAATGTGACCTCAGCGAAAATATGTGCTGCGATTGCCCGTGCCACATCCGATGAAAATTCCTGTTGAATTACTCGAAGGACCTTCGCCGTCGCCTCACGCTCGGTCAGATGACCTTCTTTGCCTCCACGTGCGATGGCCCCGAGAACCCGCTGCGTGGCACGCTCCACGATCTCCAAATCGCTGCACCATCGCACATACTTGAAGTTCGGATCCTGCACCTCGATCGGAATCAGACGAGTCATACCTCGAACCAGTAACTCCGAGGACTCCGCATCGCCCTCCCCTGAATCAGCCGTGACATGAAACCCTTCACGAACCAGGCCTTGGGCAAGGGCCCGTTGAATCGGCTCGGCATGGTCTCCGGAAATCTGCAAGGTCAGGCCAAAATGCAACGAGAGGACCTGTGCTAACTCACCGGATAGCTCTCCGACTCGATACGCGGAGGGAACCCCCTGTCCGCTGAAACGAATCACCCGCAGATCAGTATTGTAGACCTCCCGTAAAACTAGATTCCGACCGGCCCGCCTGAGCGCACGCACCTTCGCGAGGTTGCCGGTCGTCTGCCGAGCCTCCACCACATCCGCGTCGATCTCCCGATCCAAGCTCACGACCCTGTCCGTCAGCGATGCCTCGGCCTGGGAGCGGTTCACGACAGCCAACGCATAATGCACGCTCTTCCCAGCGTCGTACCACGCATCCCCAATACTCACATTTTCGAGCACTTTGTCAGTCGAGACCTTTGTCACATGATCAATGGTCAACCGCCGCTCAGCCGTCGCGACTTCGTCATGTTCAGTGACGAGGTAGGCCTCCCAGTCCTTAGCCTGAGCCGCGACTTCCGCCTTGAAGATGCGCGCCACAGCGGCATAGGCTTGATTCTCGGCCGTACTTCGGTTGTCACCTTGGCCGACTCCGGTCAAATACTGGGACGGGGGATAGCTTGATGCTCGGCCATCGACCCACTCGGGCTTGTCCTTTCCGCCCAACCACGCACACCCGCTCGCTCCGACCCCGTAGAAGAAACACAGCATCACCACCGCACAGTTCCCACACACTGATCCTCGACGGCACCTCACTGCATCACCCGCTGGAGAATGAAGAGCGTCTGACCAGCAACCAGTGAAACAGATTGCCCGTCCTTCGTCATCGATATCCCTTGCCCTGACGGCCGAACAGAGACCTGGTACTGACCTGCCGGCACCCAAGCCCGCGCGACGTGGATCTCGTCCGGCAAGGTCTGCCAACTTCGCTTGTCGGCTTCTTCGGAGGCCACCGCGAGGCCTTTGGCAAATAACTCCACCAGTAAACCGACCCACGGCTCGGCGTCCTTGCCCACTGCTCTCCGTGCTCCGAAACTCACGCCCTCAGCCATCGCAAATTTGGTCGCGGCTCGCGCAACAGCTTTCGTGGCCATCGCCGGCATCCGTTCCGAAAGCCCTTTCTCCGCAAGCGCCGTCACGTTCTGTGCCCGTTCTGATCGAGCCGAGAATGAACCGCCCTGCGAATCAGTCAACGTCAGATCTTCGAACGGGACACGTGTCTTTTGCGGCACCAACCGCGGAAGCGCCACACGCACGACCCGACCATTCAGCCCGTACAACAGACTGTCCGCCACCCGATCCCTCTGATACGGCCCCCGAAAAACTCCTCTATTTAGCAAAACTAACTGTGCGGCATCAAGACTGATCGGCAGGTCTAAAAACATGTCTTCCTTTCGTGGAGCGCGGCCATTATAGCTGATCATGACCACGTGGGCGAGTACTTCCCCCGAGGAGGATAAGCTGGGTAACCACCTCACATCCGGAAAGGCTTGCCGATAGCGCTCAAACTCAGTTTTCAAGCCAAGCGCTTCGGCAGTTCGTAGAAGATCGGCCTGTAAGGAGGGAGGAGACGACATTCTCACCCATCCCTTCATGGCCTCATACGCTTCGTACGCGTTTCGATAGGCGATAAACGCGTTATTCAGGTCTCCTGCAGCTTCGTACAAGATGCCGCTCAGATACCGCGCAAACCCGTCATTTCTGTATTTATCCAGGTCCTTGATTCTGTCGCCCAACACATTCAGTCGATGATCGATCCGCCGAACCTCGACCAGAGCCTCCTGGATTAGGCCTTGAGCCGCATAGTTCAACGCCTTGACCACGTTGATCATCACGTGCTCATAGGCATCCCCTTCGTAGGGCAACATATTGTCGTTGGTCAGAAAGGCAGCGGTCTCGGTGCGGATACTTCTCGTATAGAGTCGCTCGACATCCTCTTCGGCTTGCTCCAACGCAGCACTGCTCTGCTCATACTGTCCTGCTACCTGCAAGACCATCCCACGGTCCATCCCATAGAGCAATTGCCCTTTTGCCCCATACTCGTCCTTCGTCTGCTCCACGATCGCCGCAGCTTGTTGTGGATTACCGGCGAGCAGGCTCTGTTCGATCAAGAGGTAACGATTGACGGAAGGCCCGCATCCGGACGAGAGGAAGGCCAGGCAACCGGCCAGGACCACTGAGATAGGAAAGATACCGCCCCACCGCACAGATCCCCCGTGGGCAAAGCGTGAGAGGAATGGTTTCAACGAATTCCGCGAGGCTAACAGGACGCCGAAAAAGGCCGCTCACGCCAGGGAGATCAAGATTGAGGATCAGGTTTAGCGAATCACGTGGCCCGCTTGGTCCTGAACCTCACCCTTAATCTGTTCGGTTTCGCTCGCTGCGGCCTTGCTGGACAGCCTTCTTGCGCATTCTGCTAGAAGACGGTCCGTTTCTTTTCAACCACCTTCTTGATCTTCTTTTGTCCGTACCACACCTTCGCATTGCTTTCCAGGTCGATCATCTGAAGATCCACCTGGTAGAACACGGCTTTCGCTCCGTCCGCTTCATCAAGAATGGTGGCAATCGTCCCCTTCATCATGAAATCGGCGCCGGTTTCTTTTCCAGGGGCCTTCTGCGTCTCTTCGCGCGCATAGATCGCCTGCTCTTTCCGTTCAGTCCGCACCTCATCGCGCTCGTTTTTTCCGGCGACAAAGGTGACCTTTTGAGAATTGGTGAGTTCTCGCTCCAAATCCGTGATGAAGGTCTGAACACTGATATGTTCATGGCTGCTGTTCAAGACGGTCCCTACCACGACGACGGGCTGGCGCTGATTGCTCTTTTCAAAATTCCCAAGCCAGGGATACTGGAGCGCATCCTTCACCATCGCCTCGGCCACCATCCGAGAGTCCGTATCGTTCCATCTCCCGCTCAGATCAGTGACCACCCCGGCATCAACACGCGTGACCTTCGTCTCATGACCGCATCCTGAAAGCGCGAGTGCAATACCCAGCGTGCCAATAAGAGAAGAACGAACCCTCTGCATCACGATGAACCTCCGAGAAGAAGTAGACGTGTCATGACGTGGGAACTACTGAACTCCTCGCTTTTCCTCTTCCTTCTCCAAACGCTCGAACATTTTATCGGCGTTCTTCCGCACAAAGTCCCGGACCTGAGCATTGAGTTCTTTGGCCTGCTCCAGGTTGTTCTTCATATCTTCTAAACTCAACTTGGTCAAGACATAATACGTGTTGGTCTTGGGATCCATGTACTGATCAATCTTCCGAACACCGCTGAGCGTCGCCGTGGTGATCGTTTTTTGAGCTCGTTCGACATTCTGCTCTTCCGTATTCCGTGTAAAATCTCCCGCCGTGGTTGATGCGGCATAATCCCGCATCAGATAGCCCGTATAGGTTTCAAACGTCTTGGCGATCTCGGCCCGTCCACGATTCTCTGCCGTTTCCCAGGCGAGCGGAGCATTCCGTACGCCGGAGACCGCGCCCACCCCATAAAAAGCTTTGCTGTCTTTCTCATTGAAGGCGCCCGACCCCTTCTGGACCCATTTGGGCGGTCCTCCACAAGCGGCAAGTCCCATGACAAAAAGGACAGCAAGACCGAGGCCGGCCAGTCTTGAGTATGTCGCTTGTGACCTGATCATACAACCCTCCTTAATGAAAATAGGTAGATACGCCGTACGTAGAACATCTCGCGAAAAAATGTTGGATTCATGCTAACATGCGTTTTTTTATCAGTCAATGCAAGGCACACTTCATTCAGATTCCTCAACGATACCAAGGAGGCGCTGTGGCAGACATCCAGATTGACGATGGCATCATCAGAATTCTCACGCTTGAGATCCAGGACCCCAAAGCGGCTGCTGTGCTCTCAGCCTACCCTCAGGCTCGTTGGCCGGAAATCACCCGCCGAGCGATCAAAATCGGCCTGGGATACCTCAAAGGCGGGGAACAGGCGTAGCAGAATTCAAGAAAAGACCTCCGCGCATGAAAAGCATCTCGCCCTTCCACAGGACTCAGGGTCGAGAGCTTGCCGATCGATGTTCCTCAGGGCCGTGAGCCTGTCGAACGGTCGAACGATGAAACGTCATTCATGTGCGAGAGACAGGATACGAACAACGGAATACGGGAGGGCGGCCTTTTGCGGAGTTGTTTACAGAAGATCATCTGACCGGAGGGGGTCATTTCACAGCCGGCTCCCAGGGAACCTTGCCTTCGACTAACACCATGTCTCCATCACCATCGATGCGAAGACTTGATGGATGCTGTACCCCACCCGATACTATCTCGACCTGGCGTACGAGATAGCTCCCCAGTTCGGAAGCCATCAGCCAGCCGTTTCCGTCCAGATCCGCTGCACCGGACAGTCCTCCGAGCAAGGCTTCGACCAAACGACTGCCCTGGTCTGAACGACCGACGGCCTCTCCCCTGCCGGCGGCAGTCACGACTTGCACGGCCCGCCGATCTGTAGCCGACTCTGGCGCCATCCGTCCTTCCCATGAAAGCCCAGGAGGTTCGGTCGTCTCCCATCCAACCACCGGCGCATCCAGAATGAGGAGTGTATGTTTCGACGCCGATCGCCGCGCAAATTCTTTCAATTGTTCGACCGTGATGGATTTCGCGGTGCTAGAGACCGGTGCATCAAACGGAACGAGGTACCCGCGATCCTGCCCGTCGGAATCTTGCATCACGCCGGCGTGCCCCACGTACACAAGCACAAGACGGTCCATCCGCCCAACTTTTCGTGGCAGCATGTCGTTCAGCAGCTGCTGCAGGCGCCTGGAACTGGCATCCTTGTCGTAGAGTTCGACCACTTCGTCAAATCCCATTTGCCGAAAGGCTTCCGCCACCTTTTTCGCGTCGTTGATGGCTCCCGGAATCGACGGCGCCAGGACGTACTGTTCGATCCCAATCACGATCGCCCAAGACTTGTAATAGAGGCCCTCGGGCCTTCCCAATTGCGCCTCCGCAACCGGCAGAAAATGCAGCGACAGCAGGGCAACCATGTAGGCAGCCAGCACGACTGGTTTCACCAGGACCATCCGAGCAGATATCATCATCAACCTCTGTGGAGCGTTCATCGTTGGGGTCATGAGCCTATCGCCGGCCATGGCCGGTGTCAAGAAACTGAATCGAAGCACTCACCCTGGTGCGGTGAGATTGGTTCGCAGTCGATGCACGGTTGCAGGTATCCATGACTTTCTCCATAATGCCCTCTCCGCCTGGACTACGTTAATGAAGGAGACATGCCTGCCATGAGTGAACAGATCGAAACTCTGCTGAAAGAAAGTCGGACCTATCAACCGACAGCCAAGACGATCGCTGCAGCCTATATCAAAGAGTACGAAACCGAATACAAGAAATCCATCGCGGATCCGGAGACGTTCTGGAGCAATGCCGCCAAAGAACTAGAGTGGTTTGCGCCTTGGAACAAGGTCCTGGAGTGGGAGTATCCCTGGGCGAAATGGTTCGTCGATGCACGATGCAACATCGCCTACAACTGTCTGGATCGTCACGTTAAAACGTGGCGGAAGAATAAGGTTGCACTGATTTGGGTGGGCGAAAACGACCAGGAACGCATCTTTACGTACGGCGAACTCTACCGACAGGTCAATCGCTGCGCAAACGCCCTCAAGAAGCTCGGCCTCCAGAAAGGTGACCGCGTCACCATTTATCTCCCCAAAATCCCGGAACAAGTCATTGCCATGCTGGCTTGTGCCAGAATCGGGGTGATTCACAGTGTGGTCTACTCAGGATTCAGCGCGCCGGCCCTCGCGAGTCGCGTGAACGATGCTGAGGCAAAAGTCGTTATCACCGCCGATGTCGGCTTTGATCGTGGCAAAGTCATCAACCTAAAACCCGTGGTGGATGAAGCGCTCAAGCACTGCCCGACCGTTGGCCATGTGGTTGTCGTCCGGCGTCAAGTGCCGGGACCAGCGCTTTCCGCTCCAAAGGAAATCGATTGGAACGAATGGGTCAAGCAGGAACGCGCAGTCTGTGATGCGGAACAACTCGATGCAGAAACTCCCCTCTACATACTCTACACCTCCGGAACAACCGGCAAACCCAAGGGCGTCGTCCATGTCCATGGCGGCTACATGGTCGGCACCTACCTGACGACGAAATATGTATTCGATTTGAAAGAGGATGACGTGTACTTCTGCGTGGCGGATCCAGGGTGGGTCACGGGCCACAGCTACATCGTGTATGGGCCTCTTCTGAATGGGGCCACGATTCTGACTGCGGAGGGAAAGCCTGACTATCCGAACCCCGGCCGCTGGTGGGACCTCATTGAACGGTACGGCGTCTCAATTTTTTACACAACCCCGACCGCCATCCGACTGCTCATGCGCTATGGGGAAGAGTGGCCAAAGAAATCTGACCTTTCAACACTCAGGATCCTTGGCAGCGTCGGCGAGCCCATCAATCCGGAAGCGTGGGAGTGGTATCACCGTGTGACCGGCGGGGACAAACCCATCATGGATACCTGGTGGCAGACAGAAACGGGGGCGATTCTGATTACCCCGCTTCCCACCGTCCCACTCAAACCAGGCTCAGCCACACGCCCATTCCTGGGGATCGAAGCCGATGTCGTCGATCGCGAGGGCAACAGTCTCCCAGCTAACGCCGGGGGGTTTGCCGTCATCAAGAAGCCTTGGCCTTCCATGATGCGGACGATCTACAAGGATCCGGAGCGGTATAAGACCTACTGGAATACGATCCCCAATTGCTACACCGCCGGTGATGTCTGTCATAAAGATGCCGACGGCTATATGTGGTTCATGGGTCGCGCAGATGACGTGATCAAGGTCGCGGGCAATCGGCTCGGTACGGCCGAAGTGGAAAGCGCCTTGGTCAGTCATCCCGCCGTCGCGGAAGCCGCCGTCATCGGCAAGCCGCACAAGACGGTCGGCGAATCCATCAAGGCCTTCATTATCTTGAAGCAGGGAGAACAGGACAGTCCGGCGCTGATCAAGTCGATCAAGGATCAAGTCTTGAAGGAATTAGGCAAGATCGGTGTGCCGTCTGAAATTGACATTGTCGCATCGCTCCCCAAAACGCGGTCCGGGAAAATCATGCGTCGCGTGCTCAAAGCGAAGGAACTAGGGCAAGACCCCGGCGACATCTCCACGATTGAGGAGTAACAGGCGGTGGGACGAGGTGGACGCAAACCAGGGGAACCGATCTACCAGCGGCGACACATGATCGCGCTCGCCCTGGCCGTGGGTCTGCCGATTGTCCTGTTACAGCTGTATAAGATCTATGTTGGCCCCGTGAGTTTCGACGCACAAATGGGATTCGGGATTCTCGTATCCATCCTGGCCGGCCTTATCCTTTACTACACCTACCGATCCTCAGCTCAGAATCAGCCGTAGATAGACAGGATGATTCTTTTCTGGTGACTGATCTGCACCTCCGGCATTGGATCCTCGTCCCCAACAATAATCAAATGGAGATTGTGATCGTGCCGGTGGATCATGATGAAAAGATGGCCAAGGCACTCGACCTCCTAGAGCACATGGAGATCCATCGGCTGGTGACACGGCGAGGACGCAAGAAACAGAAGACCACTGTTCCCCTGGAGGCGTTGCTGAAGAAGCAAGATGCCCTAACGCGATTCCAACCTCGACATCCTTAGAAGAACTATTTCTCCGCGTCTCCAAGACGTTCTATTGAGGTATCCGACTGCTACAGACTGCTCGACCCTTAATACTGCCCAAGCACAATTCGTAATACGCTCTCAACATAACGTCCTCACGATCGTCTTTGGACAAAACATTGACGCGATAGCTCTTGCCAAACGTCAAAGTTTTGTAACGATAAAACGTATTTATTACTACGTATTTATTAATCCATTGTAAACGCGCTCACCTCAATATGGCGCGGCTCTTGCTTACATATATCAGCAGTTACGAACCTAACCACCCAAGGAGGAATCGATGGAATGTCCGAAGTGTCAGGGGCTGATGACGTTGGAGCGATTCTCGGATTTCTTTATCGTGTTCTACGCCTGGAAATGCATCAATTGCGGGGCCATGATCGACCGTACCATTGCCAGTAATCGCCGAAAGAGTTTGGCGGCGCGAGAGGCCCAGACCGTTGCTGCAGGCTAAGGAGAGAGAGACCGTCGTGGGGCTTGGAATCCTGTTCGAGAAGATATGACCAAGGTCGGGAGTCTGCTACCAATTGAGATCATCCACTCCTAAAAGTTGTTTTAAAGACTCCCGACCCCTAAATATTAAATCAACAACCATCGATTTGAGATAATAGTGGGGTCAGTGCTTGACTTGAACCCCGCATCTTGATACCTCATCAACCATAGATTGCGGTGAAGGCAGGTTCATTCTCCGGTCCACTAAATAGACATTTACCAATGTCCCCGTAATGATCAGAATCTGCCTTTAACGCAGGGCTTAATCCATCATCAACAAACCACACTGCAACACGTCGCCCCTCCGCCTTTACTGCCTCAACAAGAGGCACGTAGTCTTCATCCCCTGCAACTAAAATGGCAATGTCATAATTGTGTCGGTGGGCGTGAGTGAGCATATCTGTCGCCAGCGTAATATCAACACGCTTTGACCGCCCTGATCTAGGTCGATGAAACACTCTGGGAGCCTCTATCCCCACTTGCTTCAACTTTTCCTCGACCGCCGCACGACTGAGCTGATCGCCTGGTGGAGATGTGTAGTAATAACGACGGATTACATCTTGTGGGCCGTTAGATCGAGAAGCATAAGGCGACCAAACATACACATCTCGTTCGTAGCTAACGTGTGACATCGGCTCGTGTCCACCAAGACTTGCTCCATACCGCTTAGAAAGACTCTCCCCGTCGACAAACATCATGACACGAGTTTCTGACCGTGCTGTTGGGGGAAGAAACTGCGGCATATATTCACTCACTAATTATTAGATCAGCCCGCGTTTCTGCAGGTACTCTGTATCGATGCTGATGGTGGGTTTCGCAAGCTGGCTACGTTCTTGAAGCAAACGCTCGACATACTTCCCGATGAGATCGGATTCAAGATTCACGGTGTCGTTCACCTGCTTGAGACCCAGGATTGTCACTTTCGCTGTGTGCGGAATAATGGCGACGCTGAATCCCTGTTCGCTCACGGCATTGATTGTCAGGCTGATACCGTCGACGGTAATGGAACCCTTGGGGACACAATAACGGAGAATCTCCGGAGGTGCGGTGATGGTGAAGACGATCGCATTGGCATCTTGCTGTCGACTCCGGATCACCCCTACTCCATCCACATGGCCGGCCACGAGATGCCCGCCGATGCGTTCATTGAGCTTCATCGCTCGTTCGAGATTCACCGGCATGCCTACGGCAAAACTGCCGAGCGTCGTGACCGAAAGGGTTTCGGGCGAAACTTCCACGGAAAAGTCGCGTTCGCTTCGCGAGACCACAGTCAGACAGATCCCGTTTACGCTGACACTGTCACCGATTTTGAGATCGCTCATCACCGTCGAAGCCAAGATCGTCAGTTTGGCTCCAGACAGCGACTTGTTCATGACCGTAATCCCGCCCATTTCCTCGACAATACCGGTAAACATCAGTCTTTCCTCATGATGATATTCTTCACCACATAGGCAAACAACACAAGCAACACCACCACACCTACAACGGCTAGCCCACCGATCACAAGATTCTCAGTCGCTATTTCTTTCATAATGTCCCCATTATAGCCGAGCCGTTATCGAGATGGCAGGGCTTCCAGTCTCTTTATCGTCACCCAAAATACACCTGCTGCCAGCAGCTGTATCCCAGCAATGATGGCGAAGGCTGTGGAATAACTCAGATTCGCAATCAACAGACCAGCCAGTAATGGGCCGCTGGCATGGCCGATATCCATGATCGTCCCCTGCATCCCCATGCCGGCGCCGAGCCGCTTAAACTCTGAACTGTCTGCAACCAGGGCTGATGAAGATGACGAAACCACGGCTTCGCCAAACCCAAACCCAGCAGACAGCATGAGGAGAATGGGGAACAGCGAGACGAACGGAATACAAACGAAGGTGCCCGCGCAAATACACAGGCCAAGAATGATCAGCGGCTGACGGCCGACCCGGTCGGATACTCGCCCCATAATTGGCTTCGAAAAGAAAGATGTCCCTGCCTGCACGGTAAACAAGAGACCCACCTCTCCTGGATTCAAACCGGCAGACACACCATACAGAGGGAGAAAGGCCATCAACGCGCCATTTGCAATCATCTTAGCGGCGTCGGTCACACTGGTAATCAACACCTTGCGATTTTTGGCGACGGCGGCAAATCCCTTCCACATTTCGGACAGTACGACCGTCATCCCCTGATCTTTCCTCTGCGGAACTGCCACGTCCAAATGGAGGCTATAGAACAACAGCATACCGATACAGCCGAAGATGCCGGACGTGATGAACGCCGTCGAAAACCCAGCCGCATGGATGAGATAGCCCCCAAGAAATGGTCCTAAGAGAGAACCGGACTGTGTGCAGGCCGTATAAGTTCCAAGCGCCGCACCGCGCCGTTCACGGTAGAGCTCTGCCACTGTCGCCAGGGCGCTTGGCGCGAAGATGGCTGTCGCGAGGCCGTGCAGAAACCTGAGCGCCGTCAATGCATCCAGATCCGTAATGAAGGGATAAAGAAACGGCGGCAACCCGAAGGCTACCACACCAATCTTCAGCAACAGACGCCGCCCATAGATATCAGACAGGGCGCCGGATGGCAGCTTCAGCAGCACACCCGTGAGGGTGGATACGGACACGATCAGCCCGATCCGTTCCGGACTCGCGCCGAGCGATTCGGCAAACAAGGAGAGTGCCGGCATCCGCACCATGTTGTAGCTGATGAAGGAAAAGATGCCGACCGTGCAGATCAGTATAAAACTGCGCGAGGTCGTCATGGGGTGATGTGGGCAGGCGAGATCGCCTGGGTGGAGTCGAGTGGAGGGCCGAGCATTGTTCTCAAAAACACCAGATGTGGCTCAGGCAACGGCGGTGGCTGTTCCGCCTCACGCAACACACGGGAAGGCTGTTGTCGCATGGCTACGCCTAACCGATGAACAGTCTCAACTCCCTTCTGAAGTTTGCTCGTCACCATACCGCGAATCAGCGGATGCAACAAGGACACCAATCCTGACAGCACGCGATTGTCCAATCTGGTGTAGACCACCATGGTACTGTCCATGTCTTCGTTCCCCTGCTGATCTCGTACCACCGCCATCCGGAGAAACACGACGGCTTTCCCCGTGATATGCGGAAGCAACCGACTGTCATGAGAGCCGTCCAATAAGTAAATCCGAGAATCCGCATCCTCATAGACCAGCTGCACGAAGCCCTTCGTTCCCTCACCGTCATCGCCCCAAAATCGTCGTTCCCCCCAGGCTTGAGAATGGTACGAACCGAGGCCCAGGCGACGAATCAGCGAGGCCGTAAACGGTGGCTCACCGAGCAGGTACCGATACAGTGGCTCTGACATGGCCACCCGGATGGGACCGACCCGAGTGACAGTCGTATGCGATTTAATAATCTTGTGAAGCGGGCATGTCCATTCCGAAGGAATCCGCTCGACCGGAAACGTCAGGTCTCCATGAACAGGGGAGAGGCTGCAGCTCTCGGCCCGTGCCGTACCGGTGAAGCACACGAGAGAAACTCCCAGCAGAATAGCCCATCGGCATACACCCTGTTTCCAGGTAAAGTCCCTCGCCACGTTCATGGATCCGCGGTTGGAACGGAAATGGAGAGATGAATAGGGAAGAGCCGCTGAGGATCCTGCCTGAGTCTGGCTTGGCGCAGCAAGGTTTCCAGCGACGGCGTGACGGTTCCTTCAAACGAGACCTGCCCGTTCGTAACCACGGTCAACGGCTTGGCCGGATCAATCAGCGACTGATTCAAGAACAGACTGTACCGTCGCACATGCTGCGTGTGCACCTCGATCCGATTCCCGTCTCGAATGGAGGCATCCAGCTTCGCATAGACCCGACGCTTGATTCGTTCATCGCGCTTGTCTACCAAATCATCTGAAAATGCCGCGATAGGATCAGTCGAATCCAGACGGACCCAGTTGAACGGTTGGAAATGACTCCCGTCTCGTATGACGGTGAGCCTTGTCGGCAAGGGCTCACGGCGGTGACCGTTGAACCAGTCCACAAGGTCCGGCAACTCTTCCTTGGGGAAATAATGTCCCCCCGCTACGGGATGTTCTCGTTCATGTTCGCGATACACATACGCATAGCCGAGCCCATCAAGCTCACGGGCAATCGAACGACTCAAGTCCACCGGCATCACCTGATCCTTCATGCCGTGAATCATATAGATGGGTGTCTGCCGAAGATTGGCTAAAAACGGCATGAGCACATTGTCCAGTCCACTCGCCATCGGTGCGATGCCGGCAAACACCGGCGCATGATGCATGCCGATGAGCCAGGCTCCGATCCCACCGTTCGACATGCCGGTCAGAAATATCCGGTCGGGGTCGATATGATAGCGTGTGCGAAGTTCTCGGATGGTTGCCAACACCAGGTCTTCCGCACGTCTCGTAAACCAGGCTCCGGACGGATAGGTCGGACAGGCCAAGAGATAGTCTTCACTCAACCTGCCCCGCCAACGCTCCAAATATTCTTCACCGGTAAAACCGAATCCATGCAGACACACAACCAGGGAATAGGATTGTGACGATTGATATGTTGATGGAATAAACAGGGACAACGGATAGGTCTGTCCACGGATCATGATCTGTTCATGTGGAAGATTCCCGACAGGCTGGTTCTGGTAGATTCGGCTAGTCCGTATCAGCTGAGAAACAGTATCGATGGACGCGCTCTCATCAGAGAGGACTCCCTGCAGCAGCCGTTCAGCGGCATCACCCTCAACAACATCAAGATACTGGAAGACACGTGAAGCAAGCCCCGTGATGGCTGGTCCCGCCTCCTCTGCAAAACTGGAGGTAGGAACACTGGCAAGAACGATCAATAAGAACAGACTCCGGAGGAAGACAATCACAGCTCTCCTTCTACTACTACGTCATTGCCGACAAATCTGGTCACCACATCCTGCAAAGCGATCGCGCCCGCAAGCCGTGCCGGACTCTCCCCTCCGATCACTCCTTTGGCATTCTGCCCGCCGAGTAACAGCGGCGCCATGTAGAGGCGAACGTGATCGATCAACTTGGCCTTCAGCATCGACGCATTCACCTCACCTCCTCCCTCCAGGAGAAGAGATGTGATCCCACGCCGACCGAGCTCCTTAAGCAACGCGGGCAACGAGACTTGACCGTCAACAGCCGGCACGATCAGCACCTCGATACCGTTCTTCTGCAGCGCCGACCGTCGAACCGCTGGAGCCCCGATAGTGGTGGCAATCATCGTCTTAGCCTTGTCCTGTAAAGCCAAGACCTTCGCCTTGAGCGGAGTACGCAGGCGACTATCAAGGACAATGCGAAGAGGCTGCCGTGAAGCCAGTGTATTGAGATCGGAACCCACACGAGCCGTCAAAGAAGGATCGTCTGCCAGCACTGTCCCCAGCCCAACCAGCACCGCATCGACCTCGCCTCGAAGCCGATGCACCTCCTCGCGAGACTTCTTCCCGGTAATCCACTGAGATTCACCAGAGGCCGTCGCCAGCTGTCCATCGAGCGTCATCCCGGCCTTGAGCGTCACATAGGGACGGCCCGTCTTCATCCAATGGCAATAGGCCTTGTTCAAATTCTCCGCTTCGGGTCGGGCTACTCCCACCATGACGGAGAGTCCGGCTCGACGAAGCGCAGCGGTTCCCTTCCCCTTCACGGCTGGATTGGGATCCAACATCGCAATCACAACCCGACGGATGCCGGAACGTAAAACTTCGGGCACGCAAGGCGGTGTTCGTTTCTTGAGATGGCAACAAGGCTCAAGTGTCACATAAAGCGTGGCGCCTCGTGCCTGCGTTCCGGCTCGCTGTAACGCAAGAATTTCTGCGTGAGGGGTGCCTGGTCGGAGATGAAAACCCTGGCCGACGATCCGGCCCTGTTTGACGACGACGGCGCCGACCATCGGATTCGGGCTTGTCGTTCCTTGGCCCTTCGCCGCCAGGCAAAGGGCCAAGGTCATATAGTGGAGATCTCGTGTACGGTCAGTCACCGTTTCTTGCGGCTACCTACAGACAGTTTGGATGCCGGCTTCGCTCGCTTTGACGATGATAAGGATGTCTTCCTGGACTTTGCGGTCTTCACCCGAGCGGTCGCGGCTCTCTTGGATAGAGCCGGCTTAGCGGATGCTTCCGCAATGGCAGCCTGTGCCGCCGCCAGCCTGGCAATCGCCACGCGGAATGGTGAGCAACTGACGTAGTCCAATCCGAGCTGATTGCAGAACTCAACGGAACTGGGATCGCCGCCATGTTCGCCGCAAATGCCCAGCTTAATATTTTCCCGCGTCTTGCGCCCGCCCGCGATCGCTTGCTTCATCAGCGACCCGACGCCCTCGCGATCGAGCACGGCGAAAGGATCCGAGTCCATGATCTTTTCGGTCTTATAGAAATCAATGAACTTAGCGGCATCATCGCGTGAGAAACCGAACGTCGTCTGCGTCAAGTCGTTCGTCCCGAAGGAGAAAAACTCAGCCTCCTGCGCGATCCGATCAGCCGTGACCGCCGCACGAGGCAATTCAATCATGGTCCCGACCAGATAATTCAATTTTACCCCGTACCGTTTCATCGTCTCCTGGGCCACTTCTCTCACGAGATCTTTCTGCGACTTCATTTCGGAGATCATGCCGACGAGCGGGATCATAATTTCCGGTACGATCTTCTTCCCCTCCTTCGCCAGCTCACAGGCCGCTTCCATAATCGCCCGTGCCTGCATGCGCGTGATCTCCGGCATCGTGATCCCAAGCCGGCAGCCCCGAAGGCCGAGCATGGGATTAAACTCGTGGAGTTCTTCGACACGGGTCAGTAAGCGGCGTTTTTCCTGGAGCTTCGGCCCGTCACTCGCCGTCAATTCCAGCTGCGCGATCTCCACCATCAGCTCTTCTCGTTTTGGCAAGAACTCATGGAGCGGCGGATCAAGCAACCGAATCGTGACCGGAAAACCTTCCATTTCACGATAGAGGCCGATAAAATCTTGTTTCTGGAGCGGCAGCAACTGATCAAGAAATTTCTCACGCTCCTCTTTCGTCCGTGCCAAGATCATCTTCTGCATGATCGAGATACGATCCTCGGCGAAAAACATATGCTCGGTCCGGCACAATCCGATCCCCTCAGCCCCGAACCCTCGCGCAATCTTCGCCTGATCCGGCACATCAGCATTCGCCCGGACGCGCAATCGACGTTCCGCATCGGCCCATGAGAGCAACGTGGCAAACAGCTGGTATTTTTCGGACTTCTTGGCATCCAGCTTTCCTTGCACCACTTGAATGATTTCCGACTCCACCACCGGCACATCGCCGTCATACACATTGCCGGTTGATCCATTGACGGAAATGTACTCTCCCTCGTGAAATACTTTCGAACCGATCCGCACTGATTGAGCATCAATCACCTGAACCGCTTCGCATCCGGCCACGCAGACCTTCCCCATCTGCCGCGCCACCACAGCGGCGTGCGAGGTCATCCCGCCACGTGCCGTCAAGAACCCGGTGGCCGCATTCATACCATGAATGTCGTCCGGGCTGGTTTCGTCACGAACCAACACCACGCGCTGACCGGCCGCTTTCATTTCCACCGCACGATCCGGCGTCAGCGCAATCTTCCCCGCTGCCGCACCAGGGCCGGCCGGCAGCCCTTTCCCCAACGGAGTCGAGCTGGACTCGACCTTGGAATCAAAAATCGGGTAGAGATATTGCGCCAATTGATCAGGACCCACACGCTGCACGGCCTCCCGCTTTGAGATCAATCCTTCCTTGACCATTTCCACCGCGATACGAACGGCTGAGATGCCGGTACGCTTTCCGACTCGTGTTTGGAGCATGTAGAGCTTACCCTCCTGGATCGTAAATTCCAGGTCGAGCATGTCTCGATAATGTTTTTCCAGTTTCTTATAGGTGTGCTCAAGCTCCTTATAGGCGGCCGGGACATTCGTGGCCAGCGCGGTAACCGGCAGCGGCGTTCTGATACCGGCGACGACATCTTCACCCTGGGCATTCATCAGACATTCGCCGAAGAATGTATGTTCGCCGGTATTCGGATCTCGAGTAAAAGCCACACCGGTTCCGCTCGTGTCGCCCATGTTGCCGAACACCATCGCAACGACATTGACCGCAGTCCCCCAGTGATCGGGAATCCCGTTCAGGCGCCGATAGGTAATCGCCCGTGCGCCGTTCCAGGACGAGAACACGGCGTTGATCGCCATTTTCAACTGTTCATTCGGATCGTCCGGGAAATCTTTCCCGGTTTCCTCTTTCACCAACGACTTGAATCGCCCGACGAGATCCCGCAACGCCCGCGCGTCCAATTGTGTCTCGTGCGTGACACCCATTTCCTCTTTTTTATGGTTCAGAATCGCTTCGAAATGCTCGCGAGGGACGCCCATGACGATGCTGCCGAACATCGTGACGAAGCGACGATAACTATCCTGGGCAAATCGCTCGTTCTTCGTCTTCGCGGCCAGTCCTTCCACCGTCTTCAGGGTAAGGCCCACGTTGAGTACCGTATCCATCATGCCTGGCATCGAGGCACGTGCGCCGGATCGTACCGACACCAATAGCGGCTTCTCGGGATCACCGAACTTCATCCCCATGGACCGTTCGACACGCTTCAGCGAGGCCAATGCCGCATCCCACATCCCTGGAGGATATTTCTTTCCCTGCTTGTAGTACTCGATACAAGCTTCCGTCGTGATCGTAAAGCCCGGGGGGACGGAGATACGGAGGTTCGTCATCTCGGCCAACCCCGCACCTTTTCCGCCGAGCAACTCCTTCATGTTGGAGGTACCCTCGGCTTTTCCGTCTCCGAAATAGTAGACGTATTTTTTTGCCACGTGACTTCTCCTTCTGACAGGATGCTGAACAAGTCCGCCAGCAACGTTCCTCGCCTTGCCCAAGCGGCTGAGCGAGGCAGGTCTCGTCTCTCAGCGGCCTTGCTGGACGGCCTGTTTGAGCATCCTAAAGTTATCCGGCGTTAACCCCGCAGGAAGAACCCTGGCCCTTGTGTCGACATGAACCAGGCTCTCCACAGCCTTCTACTCTGTACGGATCAACGAGCGGGCGACGCGCGATGACCGTCGGTTGATTCCAGATGCAGTCGATAGCGATTCACTAAGAACCACTTCGCCCGGACGCCTCCTATGATAATGACGGTGACGAACAATAGCAGCAACAACAATCGATAGTCGGCCTGCACCGCGTGATCGACATAGTACTGGCCGTCCGAACCCTTCTTGAGTTTCGTGTCGGGTTGGAGGGAGTGGGTCGTGCCGCTCGGATCCGACAGATTCAGCCATTCCGAACAGAGCCTGACCGGTTCGCTCGCCCCGGGCAACGACTGCCACGACAACCGAAGGCACACATCGTGTTTGGCGTCGAACAGATCGGGGGTTTTGACCAGGTCATCCAAGTTGATGCCGCTCATTCTGAACCCAACGAAAAGAACAGCATTGCAGCCGACGATCAACACCAGCGAGACCACCAAAGAAAATCGTCGGATCTTCACCGCCCGACGGCATTCACCCGTCATCGGCTGATCCATGACCACTCCGGTGGGATACAATCCCCAGTAAAAGCCGTTCGACGTTCGCCTGATTCGATCTACTTACCGCCCTTGTACCACAATCTGGGAAAAGTCTGCGAATGCCATGAACAGGTCATCGACTGCCTTGAGTAGCGACAACCGATTGCTACGGATCGCCTTGTCTTCTGCGTTTACCATGACAGCTTCGAAAAATGCATCAATCACCGGCCGAAGTCCTACCAAAGAATTCAATGCCTCCTGATAGTTCCCCGCCGATAGGGCGAACCCCATCTTCTCTCCCTCTTTAACAACTGCGTCGTAAAGCGCCCCTTCCGACGGATCCTGAAATTTTCTAGCATCGACCGCCTGGCACTCCCACTGCTCTTTTTCCACCAACCTGTGTGCACGCTTGAAGCCCACAATCAATGGATCGAACTCTGGTTTCCTCGTTACTATTTCAATAGCCTTCATCTTCTGCACAAGACCGACCAGATCCGCCGACTGGTCATAAGCCTTCAGCACCGAGTCGATGACATCATCACGAAAACCATACACGACCCGAACATAGTGCCGAACCCGTTCGAAGATGAAATCCGTGATTCGTTGTCCGTCTAGCTTTTCGGAATCTTGAACTCCCTTGAAGCCGTCATCAGAAACCAAGATTTTCGCCTGATCAATGTATCGCTGCAGATCCAACTGAAGGTTTCCTTCCAGCAGGATGCGCACAATCGCGGTCGCGTGCCGCCTGAGTGCAAAAGGATCCTCCGATCCAGTCGGTACTATACCAACATGGAAGAAAGCCGCTATGGAATCAAGTCGATCGGCCAGAGAGAGAACCTGACCCGCCACTGACTTCGGCAGCTCCCCTTCAATAGCCTTGGGGAGATACTGCTCCCGAATCGCCTGCGCGACTGCCGTTGCTTCACCGTCATGTCGGGCGTATTCACCTCCCATGATCCCTTGTAATTCGGGAAACTCCCCCACAATGCCCGTCAATAAATCGGCTTTGGAGAGAGCTGCCGCCCGTTCAGCAATCTGGCGTAACTCTGCCTGGCCGGAAGGGACCCGTTCGGCGATGAACCCCGCCAGTTTTCCGACCCGTTCCTGTTTCTGCGCCATCGTACCAAGCTTCTGGTGGAATGTGACCCCGCCCAGCTTCTTTGCCCGCTCGTTAAGACGAACCTTGCGATCTTCGTCGAAAAAGAACTTGGCGTCGGCCAATCGTGCTGCCAGCACCCGCTCGTTGCCTTCACGGATCAAGGACATATCCTTGACTCGGTTATTCGCCACGGTGATGAAATGAGGCGCCAGCTTACCGGTCTGCTTGTGTCGTAACGAAAAGAATCCTTGATGCTCTTTCATGGAGGTAATGAGAATCTCCTCCGGCACGTCCAAGTAGGTCTCCTTAAACGACCCCATGACTGCGGTCGGTTGCTCGGTCGAGTACACCGCTTGGTCAAGCAAGGCCTCGTCTTGATTCAGTTGCAATCCGGCCTTCTGGCAAAGAGCCGCAATTTGTTCCTCGATCAGTTGGCGGCGGCGCTGGGGTTCAACGATGACGCCCTGACGCTCCAATGTCCTGAGATAGGACCCGGCATCGCGAACCGACACCCATTCCCCTGCGCCCAAGACTCGATGCCCTTTTGTCTGGTTGGCTGCCGTAATCCCGGCGACCTTGACCGGCAAGACCGACCCTCCGTAGACCGCCATCACCCACCGCAGCGGACGGGCAAACCGCACACCGGCCTCATTCCACTTCATCGCTTTTGGAAACGAGAGCGCTGACACGAGTTGCGGGAGCAGATCGACCAGCACTGCGGCCGTCGGACGGCCTGCTTCATGTTTCGCCGCAAACAGATATTCGCCTTTGGGGGTTTGTCTCACTTGTAAATCTTGAACCGCGACACCCTGACCTGCGGCAAACCCAAGAGCCGCCTTGGTCGGTTGTCCGGTTTGGTCAAATGCCACGGCCTTCGATGGCCCCATCGCTTCTTTCGTTATGGACGTCTGCCTTGCTGCCAAGCCATCGACCACAATCGTCAGGCGACGTGGCGTGCCCATGGTACGGACCGACTGAAGGGTAAGCCGTTGATCGGAACACAGGCGCTCAGCGGATTCCTTGAGTGACACCAAGGCAGGAGCAATGAACTGATACGGCAGTTCTTCTACGCCGATTTCCAGCAGCAATTCAGCCACGGAAGGTCCGGACATCTTTTTATCTTTTTTCTGGCCAGCACTCCGCCGTACCATTTTCTTCTGGATCGCCATAGCGAGTTATCGCCGTCCGACTCTGACCTTCGAATGAGCCTTGCCGGACTTCGCGGCTTTCTCTTCACGGTTCAACAGTGGATGGCCCATTGCCTCCCGTTCCTCGACATAACGTTCAGCACACTGCCTCGCCAACGCCCGCACTCTGGCGATGTACCCCGTCCGTTCTGCCACACTGATGGCTCCCCGCGCGTCCAAGAGATTGAACGCATGGGATGACTTGATGCAATAATCGTAGGCCGGGAGCGTTAATCGTGTATCGGTCTGTGCCAACAGACGCTTGCACTCTGCCTCATACGATTGAAACAGCTGCATCAGCATCGGCACATCGCCCTGTTCAAAGTTGTAGCGCGACCCCTGCACCTCAGTTTCATGGTGAATGTCGCCGTACTTGATCGAGTCCGTCCAGGCCAGATCAAACACATTGTTTACTTGCTGCAAGTACATCGCAATCCGCTCAGTCCCATACGTAATCTCACCCGTGATGGGACTCAGCTCAATCCCTCCAATTTCCTGAAAGTAGGTGAACTGGGTGATTTCCATCCCATCCAACCGTACTTCCCAACCCAAACCCCACGCCCCTAAGGTCGGCGACTCCCAATCATCCTGCATGAAGCGGATATCGTGTTGCTTAGGGTTGATTCCCAGCCGGGTCAGACTCTCCAGATACAGCTCCTGAATATTGTCGGGAGCCGGTTTCAGCACGACCTGATACTGATAATAGTGCTGCATGCGATTGGGGTTTTCCCCATAGCGACCGTCCGTCGGACGACGACAGGGCTGTGCGTAGGCAGCACACCACGGTTCCGGACCCAGTGAGCGGAGAAAAGTCGCAGGATGAAACGTCCCTGCCCCCATCTCCATATCGTACGGCTGATGGATCACACAACCCTGATCAGCCCAGAATCGATGGAGGGTAAGAATCAGTTCTTGGAACGTCACTACATCTACAGCCTGGCCATGGGAGATGATCTGATACTTGCCTGTGAGATTAGGACGTCAAGCTAGCAAGAACGCTTTTGCCCTGTCAAGGAACAAGCCCTTTCCGATCGACGATCCGCCACCCGAACCGACATGAACCTATTAACCAGAACAAAGACCCAGCACCGCTCTCTTACTGAATTTTCAGATTGACCTGAGTCAGAGGTCTCCCTTATTGTAGAAATTGTTGACAAACTTACTCATATTTGAATCGCAATGAAACTGTCCAAAAAAAGTGAATATGGGCTCCGCGCGTTGATCGAACTCGCCTTGATGCATGGGAAAGCCACGCTGCAACGTCAGGAGATTGCAGCCCGCCAGCATATCCCCATCGAATTCCTGGAACAGATTCTGCTCATGCTCAAACGTGCCGGACTCGTCTCCAGCCGCCGCGGGATGAAAGGCGGCTATGCGCTCATCAAGCAACCCAAAGACATCACTCTGGGCCAAGTCATCCGCATCCTCGATGGCCCGCTCGCCCCTATCAGCTGCGTCAGTAAAACGGCCTACCAGAAATGCAATGAGTGCCCCTACGCGAACAAACCCCGCTGTCCTGTGCAGGAGGCCATGGGCACCGTCCGTGATGCCATCGCCGGGATACTTGATCACTATTCGCTGGCCGACTTTGCCGCGGGCCACCAGAGAGGGTAACCACTCATGGATACGGTCGTTCTGGTTCTCATCACCTTTGTCGCCGCTACGGTCAATGGTGCCCTCGGATATGGTTTCTCTTCCATTACAGTTCCCGTTGCCCTGGTGTTTTACACGAATCGGATCCTCAACCCTGCCCTTGTTTTGGTTGAACTGGTCATCAATGCCTATGTGCTGTTCGTGAACCGGAAGAGCATTCCCAACGTCTTCTGGCGGGTCGCGCCAATTCTGGGTGGTCTTGCAGTGGGAGTCGCTGTTGGGAGCTACCTCCTGTTTTTGGTACAACCAGCCTGGATCAAGTTCGTCACCTATTTTTTCTTATTGCCTTTGATTCTTCTTCAGGCTGCGGGTATTCGAAAACCCATCCGTGCAGAAAAAGCGATCGCCGTCCCATTTGGACTTGGGTTGGGCACCCTGTATTCCGTCACGACAATTTCGGGCCCACCGCTGGCGCTTCTCTTTAACAATCAAGGCTACCCCAAACAAGACTTCCGTGCCGCTCTGGGAATCATTCGTTTAGCGGAATCGTCACTGACAGCAATCGCCTACGGATTTATCGGCTTCTACAGCGCAGGCAGCATGGAAATTATTCCGTACATTATTCCGAGCATCATCATCGGAATCCCACTTGGGACGTATGTGATACGGCTGATGGATCCCGAGACCTTCAGACGGATCTGCATGGCATTCGATGGGCTTATCGTGGGATTCGGTCTCTCCCGTGTCCTGGGAGAACTCGATCTCGCCTCGCAGGTGACCACGTACGGCATCTTGTCCATCGTGATCCTGATCAATGGCTACCTCCTCTATCGCTTCTTTAGAGATCGCGGTGATGGGGGCATTTTGAAACAACCCCCTCCGTAATAGATCCTGACATGAGAGATCGATTGCAGAGACTCTAGGCACCAAACTCCCCCCATCATCTGAAATATTCCATCACGTTCCACTTCTCGTAGTACTTGAAGGTTGAATCCTTCACACCTGCATAGCCACCACTTCCAAGAAGTCCATAAGCAACTGATATATTGGATGTTTACTTTTAAATACGTGTGGCATTAAACGTGCTTAACCTCGACCTGGCATACATGTGTTGCACTTGCAACAACAAGTAACCATGGCAATTTCCCTCTATTGAAGGAGCACGATCAGATGCCAATGTATTCCGATTCTTTCAGATTTGCCTGCAGCAAGCCCTGGCACTCAATGGTTGGTCTGATTCTCTTGAGCTTTATGGCCCTTTCATTTGTCAGCTGTAGCGAGAGTGGAAATGGAACGGGGCCGCTCGTTTCCTCGCCGTCTTCCCCAACAGAACAGACCGCGTCATTAGGGGCAGGAGAAGGAGACGAGAATCAGATAACGGAACCAACCGAAAATGAGGCCCAAGATCCAGAAGAAGTGGCAAGTATCCCAGACCCTGATGAACAGGAGGCCCCTGAAATCTTATCGCCCCCTGTCTCAACCGGGGTCACAACTCAATTGAGGTGGGAAGCCTCGACGGACCCCAATGTGCTCGGTTATTTTGTCCACTACGGGAAACAATCACCCGGAGAGTACGGCTCGTGTTCCTACGAGCAAAGCCAACGCGTCGGGGCTCCCCCAGCCACAATTACCGACCTCGAACCCAATACACCCTATTTCTTTGCAGTCAGCGCCTTTGGCGAATCAGAAAGCGAATCGGACACTCCTTGTTCAAATGAGATCATAGTAGTCACTCCTGCTACTCCTCAGACCTGAGAGCCGTCAGCCTGACACCTCCTCGCACTCGTACAGCTCCCCTGGACTCATCAGGGGAGCTTCGTTGTTGACCTCCCTCCGACGATTTGCTAGCCTCCGACGTCATCTTTTGCATCCGAAACAGTAATTAGCGACTAGTGGAGTCTGCCACCCCTTGCGCTACTGATGAAAGGACTCTCCATGGCCGGTTTAGTCACGTCGTCTGAACTCCTCACCGCCCTACACAACAAAGCAACGCAACTCAGGATCGGCAGTGTGCGAGCCACGAGCGAAGCAGGCAGCGGGCATCCTTCGAGTTGTGCCTCGGCAGCGGATATCGTCGCAGCGTTGTTTTTCTCCGTCATGCGATACGACCCGCACAATCCGAAGGCGCGCAACAGTGACCGCTTTATCCTTTCAAAAGGGCATGCCGCACCACTCTTATACGCCGCCTGGGCAGAGGCAGGATTGTTCCCTTCCAGCGACCTCTTGAAGCTGCGTACTCTAACATCCGATTTGGAAGGACACCCGACTCCCCGCTTGCCGTTCGTCGATATGGCAACCGGCTCGCTTGGGCAAGGACTCTCAGTCGGAATTGGGATCGCACTGAATGCCAAGTTCGTCGATACACTCGATTACCGTACCTACGTGCTGATGGGAGACGGTGAATCCGTTGAGGGGTCGGTCTGGGAAGCCGCTGAAGTCGGGCGCCACTACGCACTGGACAATCTTTGCGCCATCGTTGATATCAATCGATTGGGCCAGAGTGATCCTACCATGCTGCAACATGACATGGAGGCCTATCGGTCACGCTGGACCGGATTCGGATGGCATGCGATCGTCGTCGATGGCCATGACCTGGCCGCAATCCTCTCAGCCTTCGATGAAGCAGCCCGTACCAAGGGGCGCCCGACCGTGTTGCTGGCCAAGACCTATAAGGGCAAGGGGATTTCATTTATTGAAAACAAAGCCGAATGGCACGGAAAGCCTTTAAAGAAGGGCGAAGAATCACAAAAAGCCATCGACGAACTGACTCAACAGTTACGACCAAATAACACGACGATCCAGATCTCCAAACCATCCGCTCCAGCCAGTCCTTCACCGGCCATGGGAACCATGCCGGCGGCCCCGTACACAATCGGCGACTCCGTCGCGACACGCGAAGCGTTCGGAGCGGCACTGGAAGCCCTGGGAGCCGTCCATCCTCTCACCGTTGCGCTGGATGCCGACGTCAAAAACTCGACCTATACCGACAAATTCGGAAAAACGTTCCCCAATCGATTCTTCGAGAATTTCATCGCCGAACAAAATATGGTGGGCGCGGCCGCTGGGCTGGCGGCCTGCGGGAAAGTTCCATTTGCTGCGACGTTCGCCTGCTTCTTGAGCCGAGCCTACGACTTCATCCGCATGGCTGCCGTCAGTGGCTCGAATATTAAGCTGGTGGGAACCCACGTCGGCGTAAGTATCGGCGAAGACGGCCCCTCACAAATGGGGCTTGAAGACATCGCCATGATGGCCGCGCAACCCAATGTGACCGTCCTCTATCCCTCGGATGGAAATTCAACTTATCACCTTATCGAGGCTGCGGCTCGGCACAAAGGGATGGTCTATGTCCGGGCGGGCAGACCAAAGAACCCGGTGATTTACGGAGCAGACGAGCGGTTCCATATCGGCGGGAGTAAGGTCCTCAGGCAAAGCACCGCGGATGTGCTCACTATCGTGGCGGCTGGTGTGACTCTGTTTGAGGCGTTGAAAGCCTATGACCAGCTCAAAGCGGCGGGCATCGCCGTCCGTGTCATCGATCTCTACAGTATCGCCCCGATTGATCGAACAACGTTGATGGAGAGTGGACAGGCGACCCAGCGCCGAATCCTCACGGTGGAAGATCACTATGCCCATGGAGGCCTTGGTGATGCCGTCCTCAATGCCGTGAGTACCGAGGGGATGTGCGTGCATAAACTCGCCGTTCGCGAAATTCCACATAGTGGAAAGCCCGATGAACTCATCGACCACTACGGAATCGGCGCACGCTCCATCGTAGAGGCGGTAAAGGCCATCGTCAAATAGCATGTGGGGCCTTTGGAATCATGCCCTGGGTCCCGTCACCTCGTTGCTGGCCAAACATCATGACTTATCTGATTTATCCGACCATTCGGAAGCGCATCAGGCCTCAGACGCGCAGTTCGGCACGATTGTACGACACCCAATTATTCGGTTACGAAGGCAACCTCTCCGTACGACGTTTTCACATTTTTCAAAAAAAACTGTGGTATAGTTTATGCCGATTGGATCAATACGTTGAACACGTCGATTGACGTCAACACAGAAGACGGGCAGGTCATCTTACAACTCAACAGGAGGGACGAATGACGAGGAAGATTATCAGTGTCTCAGTATTTGCAATGGGGTGTGCCCTGATTCTTTCGGGAGGCCTCGCCTCCGCCGAAGATCTCTCGCCCATAGCCCCGGTTCCAGCCGACTATGCAGGTAAACACATGCCCGCCGGTGGATGGACCGATCCAAAAGCTATCGAAGAAGGTGGAAAGATTTATCGTGGCGAGTTCAATACCGACATTAACTGTGCGAGTTGCCACGGTAAAGATGGCAAGCCGGTCAAGAAGGGTGCACGGGACCTCCGAGACCCGAAGAACACGACGCGATACTCGGACAGCTATTGGTACTGGCGTGTCGCTGAAGGAATCCCAAAGACGAAAATGAAGGCTTGGAAGGGACTCCTATCAGAACAACAGATTTGGCAAGTCATCGCCTATCAGCATATGTTCTCGCACGACGGGAAGCCCTCCGACCATTCGGATTACAAGCCGTAATCATCCGAATTCCGATCCGATAGAATGAGAGGGGGAGAATGCGGGACGCCGCTTCTCCCCCTTCGCATTTCATGGCCGAGCCATAATCACTATGACTCATCAGGCTGGATTGGGGGCAACGAACACCAGCACTTTGAGTCGCTGGGTCGTGTGATTCTTCACGCCATGCTCTTCTCCTGCGGGGGCAAGCGTACCTTGCCCAGCCTCGAGCATGCGGCGTTCTGAGCCAACCTGAAATGTTCCCTGCCCCTCCAGAACAATGTAGACCTTGTCCTGGTGGCCATGGATATGCCCCTTTTGTTCCTGACCAGGCTCAAAGCAATAGATATCACAGAACAACCGTTCGGTTTGGAACAGATTGTTCTTCTTCATTTTGTCGCTGGCAAACTCTTGACAGTCAGCCAGAGTGATCACCTTCATCATCGGTACTCCATTCCGGTCACCTGGACAGATAAAATCGAACGTTATGGTATGCGCGACAGCAGTTTCTGATAGGACTGTTTGAGTTCGTGCAACGCACTGTTCATGCCATCCTGCACATCCTGCCATTTCTTATCAGTGGTCTGCTTCAGCCCATCAAGCTGTTCCCTCACACCGTCCTTCTTTTTCTCTAATTCATTGAGCGATTTCTGCAACTCCGCCCGGGTAGATGCCGATGCGTCTGCCACTTTCCCGCGTAATGCGGCGATCTGCTGCTGAAGTGCCGCAAGTTCCTCCTGCGCTTTCCGTTGAAATGCCGTTTTTTGCTGATCCGTATACTCCTTGGTGGCCTCGATTGTCTCACGCGCTTCCTTGACGATCTTGTCCGTCCCGACCGTCGACTCAGCTCGAACGTTCTGACAAATCATCAAACCAGCTATCGAAACCCAGAGCATTCCTGTCGACCATCGCATCGCCTCTCCCTCCCTAGAAGGAGTCAGTATAGTCAGGACTCCGGGCAAAGTCACGACTGCTAAACTTTCCTGGACGAGCAACCGACAAAGCACTGTCTGGAACAGCAGGGTCACAACCTGGGAGCCCCTCTATGCCCCCTGAAACACAGCCAGCCTGTTCTCCACTCGAGCAGCTTGAACAGGCTCTCATACAGAAAATCAAGACAGGGGAAATTGAGCTTCCACTCTTGCCGCAAGCCGCCAGCAGAGTGATGGCGCTCGCGTCAGATCCAAGTGCCGATGCGGCAAAGCTCTCCGCATTGATCCATCAGGACCAAGCCCTTGCCGCTCATGTGTTGAAGATTGCCAATTCGCCGGCCTACATGCCCAGGAGTCCGGTCGTTTCGCTCCAGCACGCAGTCGCTATGTTGGGAATCACCTTGCTATCTGAAATCGCCTTTACCGCATCATTAAAGGTCGGTGCGTTCCAGATACCGGGATATGAGAATGAAGTCAAACAGCTCTGGCGACATTCGTTGGCCACCGGGGCCTTTGCAAAAGAAGTCGCCCGTGTGAAACGTATGAATGTCGAAAGCGCATATCTCTGTGGACTCTTACATGAAATCGGCAAACCCGTTGTCCTGCGGATAACCACGACGATTGCTCAAGACAAAAAAAACGATTGGGTCAAAGCACTGGCCACGATACTGGACAACAAATCTCACATCAAGACATTGATCGAGGGCTACCATACCCAGGTGGGCGTTCTGATCGCCGGTAAATGGAGTTTGCCCAAACAAGTGGCGGAAGCGATCCAATACTACGTGGATTACGAGCACACCACCGCCTTCCGCCAGGAATGCATGCTCACCTTTGTTGCAGATCGATTGGCGAGCCACCTCCTCACGCCGGAAGAAATGCCCGAAGACAGTCTCCGCGATCATCCAGTATTCGCTGAGTTGAACCTGTACCCTCCAGACGTCGATAAACTGCTGACCACCAAAGAGCAGGTCTTAACCATTGTGAATGCCATGAACCTATGAGCATACCAACTACGTACGACATCATCGTGATCGGAGCCGGTCCAGCCGGCCAGAAAGCTGCGGTCCAAGGGGCAAAAGCCGGCAAACGGGTCGCCCTTATCGAACGAGAACGTGGGATTGGAGGAAGCTGCGTCTATCGCGGAACCATTCCAAGTAAGACATTGCGAGAGAGCGCCCTCCATCTTGATCGACTCAAGCGAGCCGGTGAAGCCTTACAGTTCAATCTGAAACCAGATACCCAAATCTCCACGCTTCTCAGTCGCCTTGAACAGGTCGTCCAAGCTCATGATTCATTCATGAGCAAGCAACTCCGCCGAAACGGCATCGCCTTGCTCCATGGTCGAGCACGATTCGTCAACCCCCGCACCATCGAGATGCAAACCGTCGATGGAGCCTCTCAACAATTCACGGCAGACACGATTGTCGTCGCAACGGGATCACGCCCGAGAAATCCCAACGACATTCCTGTCGATCATGAGCACATTCTCGACAGTGACTCGCTCCTCTCGATGCTGTACCTCCCTCAATCATTGACCGTCGTGGGAGGAGGGGTGATCGGCTGCGAGTATGCCTCGATCTTTGCGTTATTGGGCGTGGAAGTCACACTTGTTGACCGCGCACCCTACCCGCTGCAATTCATGGATAAGGAACTGGTTGACCAGTTTGTCAGGGGACTGGAAAACCATGGCAGTCATTATTTCGGCGAGAGCCAGATCGCGGATGTGCGATGGGACGGGGTGACGCATGTCGTCACCACGCTCAAGAATGGGACCATCATCAAGAGTGAAAAGATGCTGGTCGCCCTCGGACGGCAAGCGAACATTGAAGATCTTGACCTTGAAGCAGCCGGCATTACCCTCTCAGACAACAGGCTCATCCCGGTTAATCAATATTGTCAGACCACGATGGAACACATCTATGCCGTCGGCGACATGGTCAGTGGACCGGCTCTCGCATCAAAGGCAATGGAGCAAGGACGACGTGCCGTCCGGCACGCCCTCAATCTCCCAATCGGGGACGCCGCCTCCACCATCCCACTGGGGATCTACACCATTCCCGAAATGGCCAGCATTGGATTGGATGAGATGGGTGCCAGAGAGCGATATAGGGATCCGCTTGTAGGGCGGGCGAAGTTTGAGGAAATTGCCCGTGCACAGATCTCAGGTGGTGGTCAGGGTCTGCTCAAGATGATCGCCGATCCGGCCGGTGAACGGCTGCTCGGTGTCCAAGTGGTCGGCGATTCCGCAACGGAGCTGGTCCACATCGGACAACTCGCACTGCAAAGCGGCACAACGATCGAATCGTTCATCGACAACGTCTTCAACTTTCCAACCTATGCCGAAGCCTACCGCATCGCCGCGCTGGATATCCTGGGCCAAGTGGCAAAACGCCAGGCGGCGAAAGCCGCATAGCACGGTTGTCTCGCACTACCACCGGCGAAACACAGCCGACGCTGAGACATTCGGTGGCGAATCGTCGCACTCTAAGCATGCACCGCCAGCCATGCCTCTACCGTG
The DNA here is from genome assembly GCF_047338595.1 of Nitrospira sp. BLG_1. Lineage (NCBI taxonomy): Bacteria > Pseudomonadati > Nitrospirota > Nitrospiria > Nitrospirales > Nitrospiraceae > Nitrospira > Nitrospira sp. BLG_1. Next base: position 23,663 of record NZ_JBLFBO010000011.1, on the reverse strand, counting down.
TTCAGCGCTCCTTCTCGAGTCTCGGTCCTGAGGGGAAACCGTTCCCTTGATAGAGACCTGATGGGGAAGTACCCTTCTTCACCGCTTGAGCCATCCAGCAACCCTGTGCTCACCGATAAAACGGTCCGTAACAAGCCTTGTCTTCAAGTTACTGACTTCATTGACCGATATCGCCGTGAAAGACCTTCTTCACGGGGTAGCTATGCGACCGTCACGCTTGTGGTCTGTCCGACGGCTGTTTCAGCCAAGAGATCTCCTGGTCCTAGGCATTACGCTGATCTTGCTGTGCGAAGGGACATCGCATGGAACAGCTGCCCCTGAACCGGTCTCTCCGGTCCAAACAGACTCTGCTGCCGACCCAGCCATGGATCTGCCCCTCGACCTTCCAACACCTGCCAATGGCAATCCTCAGGCTCCCCCCACCGATTCAGCCCTGAGTGAAAGGACGCTGTTCGATGAAATCCCCTCGGTCTACGGCGCCGCCAAATACGATCAGAAAGTCCACGAGGCGCCGGCTGCCGTGACCATCATTACCGCTGAACAAGTCAGGAAATACGGGTACCGAAACTTCGCCCAGATTCTCGATAGCGTTCCGGGCTTGTTTACCAACACGGATCGCAATTATGGCTACCTGGGCATTCGAGGGTTCAACCGGCCTGGCGATTATACCTCACGCGTCCTGTTATTGATCGATAACCACCGCATCAACGATGCCGTTTTTGATCAAGGGGGGACTGGCACGGAGACACCCATTGACATCGACTTGATCGATCGCGTTGAGATCATCAAAGGACCAGGCTCCTCCCTGTATGGAACCAATGCACTCTTTGGTGTTGTGAATGTGATCACCAAACGTGGTCGTGATCTCAAGGGCACCGAGGTATCCGGAGAAGCATCAAGCTTCAACACCTATCGAGGCCGCCTCAGCTACGGCAATAAATTCTCGAACGGCCTCGAAGTGCTTCTCTCCGGTTCGTATTCCGACAGCGAAGGCCACCGGGAATTGTTCTACCCAGCGTTTTCGTCGATCAATAACGGCATCGCCAAGTATGCCGACCGAGACAACCTGTATTACTACACCGGCAAACTCTCCTATGGTGATTTCACCCTCGCGGGCGGTCACCAATGGCGCAAGAAGAACGTCCCGACCGCCGCCTTCGGAACACTGTTTAATGATAATCGCCAACTGACAGTCGATGAACGAACCTATCTGGATCTTGTCTATCAGCATGAGTTCAGCAATCACCTCAATGTGAAAGCGCGGCTCTATTTTGATCGGTACTATTATTATTCGGATCTCCCCTATGACTCCGGAATCAGCAACCCACCGTCTATTCTCAATAAGGATGTGACCGAAGCTGACTGGTGGGGGGCTGAACTCACGGCCACAAAACGATTCTTCGACCAGCACAAGCTCACCGTCGGAACAGAGTATCGGGATCAATTTCGCCTCAATCAGAGTAACCGGGACATCAACCCTCCGGCGACGTACCTCGACGACAAGCGCCGTTCCAGCTTCGTTGCAGCCTATCTGCAAGATGAATGGACGATCATGGACCATCTGACGTTGGTCGCGGGTGTGCGCCATGACCACTACAGTACGTTTGGAGGCACGACAAATCCTCGGGTGGGACTGATTTCCACCTGGAACAAGACCACGGTGAAACTGCTGTACGGACAGGCATTTCGGGCGCCGAACCCCTACGAACAGTTCTACGTGACAGGCTCCACCTTCAAGGTCAATGCGAACATCCAACCCGAAAAGATCAAGACCTACGAGCTCGTCGTTGAGCAATACCTCGGTCATCACTTCCGCGCCTTGGGCAGTCTTTACCAATACAACATTTCCGGCCTGATCAGTCAGACGACTGATCCCGTCGATGGCAAGCTCTTCTACGATAACGTGGATGACATCACTGCGCGGGGTGCGGAATTCACGGTCGAAGGGAAATGGCCGTCCGGTCTTGAAGGACGAATCAGCTACGCGATTCAGACCACGCGCAATGACCAGATGGATCAGATCCTCACCAATTCCCCTCAGCACTTGGCGAAGACCAATCTGATTGTCCCGATTGTTGGCGATAAGCTCTTCGCCGGGTTCGAAGGCCGCTACACAAGTTCGCGCCTCACACTCGCAGGGAATAACGCCAGTCCGTTCTACATTCTCAACCTATCGCTCTTCAGCCAAAAGCTCATCAGGGGATGGGAGCTCTCTGCCCACATCAACAATTTGGCGAACCAGAAATATGGTTATCCTGGTTCTGGTGAACATCGGCAAGACATCATTGATCAAGACGGTCGAACCTTTTGGGTGAAACTGAAATACAGGTTCTAGAGACAGGCTCGATGAAGATTGATCTCATAACCTCAGCCATGCCAATAGCACGCTCAGGGTTTATTCTCTGGCGGTTACGATCACTCTATGGCATGGTTCTCGCCGCAACTCTCTTCACCGTGTGGGAATGGCCATCATACGAGGCTGCAGCAACCGAAGCCCCACCTCCTGCCCAAGTCGACTCAGTCTTGGATCTCCCACTCGAACTTCCGGCCCCAGCGACACCCGGCACAGGAGAATTCATCACCGATTCAACTTCGAACGAAAAAACATTATTCGACGATATCCCTTCGGTCTACGGAGCAGCCAAATACGACCAGAAAACCCATCAAGCTCCGGCCGCGATCACCATCATCACAGCGGAACAGATTCGCAAATACGGCTACCGAAATTTTGGACAAATTCTGGACAGCATTCCTGGACTTTTTACGAACACGGATCGAAACTACGGGTATTTGGGAATCAGAGGGTTGAACCGGCCGGGCGATTACAACACTCGCGTCCTCATTCTGGTTGACAATCATCGACTCCAAGACTCGGTCTATGATCAAGCCGGGGTCGGGACTGAACTCCCCATCGATGTGGACCTGATCGATCGCGTTGAAGTCATTAGGGGGCCCTCCTCCTCCCTGTACGGAACGAACGCCTTTTTGGGGGTCATTAATATCATTACGAAACGAGGAAGAGATATTAAAGGCGTTGAGCTATCAGGGGAGGCATCCAGTTTCAATACCTACCGAGGTCGACTGTCCTACGGGAACAAATTTGCAAACGGGGTTGAGATGCTGCTGTCGGGTTCCTATTCCGGCAGCGAAGGCCATCGCGAACTTTCTTACCCGGTCTTCGCATCCATCAACAACGGCATTGCCAAAGACAACGATCGCGACAATCTGTACTACTATTCGGGAAAGCTCTCCTATTCTGACTTCACCTTCACAGGCGGTTATCAATGGCGGAAAAAAGGCGTGCCGACCGGGGCATTCGGAACCGTCTTCAACGACCAGCGCTTCACTACCGTCGATGAGCGTTGGTACATGGACCTGGCGTACCAACACGAATTCTTCAGCCAGGTCAATGTCAAAGCCCGGCTGTACTACGATTATTACTACTATCATGGATTTTACCCCTACGACTATTCCGGGATCGGACTCACACCCTTTACCCTGAACAAAGATGTCGTGCAAGCTCAGTGGGCAGGGGGTGAACTTACCCTCACCAGACGGTTTTTCGATCGACACAGGATCACGGTCGGTACGGAATATCGCAGCAACTTCATCGTCAATCAAAGCAACCGGGATATTGATCCGCCTGCAACGTACCTCGATGACAAACGCCGGTCCAGTTTTATTGCCGGCTATGTCCAAGATGAGTGGTCCATCACAGATCATCTAGCGTTACATGCCGGATTCCGTCATGACCAGTACAGTACGTTCGGCGGCACCACCAATCCCCGTGCAGGCCTCATCTACACCTGGAAAACCACCGCCGTTAAACTCCTGTATGGACAGGCATTTCGAGCGCCCACGGCCTATGAACAGTTCTATGCACCGGGAACGTCGGTCAAAACCAACCCAAACCTCAAACCAGAAAAACTCCATACTTACGAACTTGTCCTGGAACAGTACCTGGGTCGGCATGTCCGTGCGCTCGGCAGCCTCTATCAATACAACATTTCCGACTTAATCGTTTGGACCGCTGACTCGGCCGGTACGTCCTTCTTTGATAATGTGGATGACATTAGCGCTCGAGGTGTCGAGCTCACGATGGAAGGCAAATGGCCGACTGGGCTCGAAGGTCGAGTCAGCTATGCCTTGCAGACCTCTCACATGGAACGAACTAAACAGCGACTCACGAATTCTCCCCAACACCTGGTAAAAACCAACCTGATCGTCCCACTCATTCCCGACAAGCTCTTTGCCGGATTTGAAGGACGATACACCAGTTCTCGGCTGACCCTGGCCGGAAACAACGCCAGTCCGTTCTACATCCTCAACCTGTCGTTGTTCAGCCAACACCTCATCAAGGGCTGGGAACTTTCCGCCCATATCAATAACGTGATGAATCAGAAATATGGATACCCAGGTGACGAATCGCATCGGCAAGACATCATCGATCAAGACGGACGAACGTTCTGGGTGAAACTGAAGTATCGCTTTTAAAGACTGATGATGACGCACGGCCTCACAGACTTTGTAACCCTCTTGACGCGAGCCATCACGCTCGTGGTCTTGGTCCTCACGCTGCCCGTCGGACTCGTCAGCGCCGAATCCAACCGCATCGTTGTGTTGAGCGGGCAGGACTTGAAACCGTATCAGGAGGTGTTGACCGGGTTCCAACAGTCGTTGGCCAAACAGGGAATCACGCTCACTGTGGAAATCTATCCTCTGCAGGGAAACCAGGCAAAGACTCAGGACGTGCTCGCAGATGTGAAACGTACCGGTGCCAAATTGGTCGTGACCTTGGGAAACCAGGTGACACAGGCAGCCGTGCGAGAGATCAGCAACGTACCGATTTTGGCTACCATGATCGTCACACCCGATGAGATACGGTCTTCTCCCAACGCCACCGCTGTCCTGCTTGATTTCCCCATCGAGACACAACTCCAGTGGCTGAAGCGAATCATCCCCACTGCCGGCACGGTAGGGGTTCTCTTTAATACTAAAGAAAACCAGCTCAAGGTGGACGCCGCGTCAAAGTCAGCAAAGGGAGCTGGCCTGACGCTCGTCCCCAAATCCGTTGATTCACCCCGTGCCCTTCCGGATGCCCTGGACGAGGTCACCCGAACAACCGATGTGTTGTGGGGCATTCCCGATGCGGTCGTGATGACGCCACAAACAGCAGAACCTATTCTGCTGAACACCTTGAAAAGCAAAGTTCCGTTTGTCGGGCTGTCCACCTCATGGGTGAAGGCAGGAGCTCTTTACGCGCTCGACCGCGATTATCTGGACATTGGTCTTCAAACCGGGGAGCTGGCCGGCAAACTCCTCGGCGGGACCAGTGTGAGCTCACTGTCTCCCACGTACCCGCGCAAGGTGACCTATGTGTTAAATCTAAAAACAGCCGGTGTGATCAACCTTGAACTTCCACCGGATCTGATCAAGGGAGCATCGCACGTCTTCCAATGAGGCACGGCTTATGAGAATACGTCTCGGGCTTCGAGGCATTGTGAATCTAATCACCATCAGCCTTGCGGTGATCACCGTCGGCATCGCCTGGTCCGTCATTCAACGAGAAACCACGGTTCGCCATCAGGATCTGGTCGACGAAGGGCTCACCATTGCCGCCCTGGTAGCCGAGAACAGCGAGTATGCGGTCTACACCGAAAACCAAGAGGCTCTCAGGCGGGCGGTGGCTGGGCTCAACTCGATGTCAGACGTCGCATACGTCTCCATTTCAAACGGAACGAATCAGACTCTCCTGGAACAATCCTTTGCGGCCTTAGGGGCTGCTCCGGTACCACAGCTACGCAGCGCGTCGGCGCCGACTCACACGCGGCGCACCGAGATGATCGCCGCTGGCGGAGTCGACTTCGTTAGTATTGTAGCTCCGATACTCAGTCGCACCACTTCGTCCACCGACCCGCTCTTTCTTGAATCGAGCCATAACGGTTCCTCGTCAGCCGTTATTGGATACATCCACATTGTCTTGAGTCTGCAGCCCCTGCAAGAGTATTTGCACCAATTCATGATTGAGACCGGCATGCTCGTGATTGTGGTACTCCTTGTCGGTCTGCTGCTTGCGTTCGTGCTGATGAGAACAATCACCCACCCCCTGCTCGCATTAACGAAGGCAACCGGGCACGTCGCAGAAGGCCGGTTCGACATCGATATCTCCCCCGGCGGAGCTTATGAGGTAGATCAGTTGGCCTCTTCCTTCCGTCAGATGACGGCTCAACTCAAGGCCTCTCAACAGCAAGTGATTAACTACCAACAAAGCCTGGAAATCAAAGTTACCGAGCGGACCGAACAGCTCGAAGCAGCAACCCAAGAGGCTCGCCGATTGGCCAAAGAGGCGCAAGCCGCGAGCAGAGCCAAATCGCAGTTTCTGGCGAACATGAGCCACGAAATCCGCACGCCGATGAACGGGGTGCTCGGGATGACCGAGCTCCTGGTGACCACTCAACTCACGGAACGCCAGCGACACATGGTCGATACCGTTCACCGATCCGGCACCGCCCTGCTGGGGATTATCAACGACATCTTGGACTTTTCCAAGATCGAGGCCGGCAAGCTCGAACTGGAACGGATTACGTTCAGTCTCCGTCAGACGATCGAAGAAGCCGTGGAGCTTTTTTCTGAGCCGGCGGCTAAAAAGGGATTGGAGTTGACCTGTTTCGTTCCTGAGAAGACACCTGATGCCGCAATCGGTGATCCGATACGACTCAGACAGGTACTCTTGAACCTCTTAGGCAATGCCGTGAAGTTCACTGAACGAGGGGAAGTCTCTTTATGGGTCCACTGCCTTTCCACGGACGCTGAAGGGATAAGACTGAAATGTGAAGTGAAAGACACCGGCATCGGGATCACTGACGAGGCCAGAAACCGAATGTTTTCAGCATTTTCCCAGGCAGACGGTTCAACCACCCGACGGTTCGGCGGCACAGGGCTCGGCTTAGCAATCGTCCGGCAATTGGTGCACCTCATGGGAGGGGAAGTCGGAGTTGAGAGCCTGCCCGGCCACGGCTCCACCTTCTGGTTCACGATGCAACTGGGATATGACCCAACACGCCAGGCAGCGAACGCGCCACCGACTCGATCGCTTGCCGGAACCAGAGTCCTTATTGTGGACGACAACGCGACCAATCGATTTATTCTGGACTCTCAGCTGAAAAGTTGGGAGGCCGAGACCGTCTGCACCGACGGTGCCGTAGCCGCATTAGAACAACTGAAACAGGCCGTGGTCGACGGCAAACCAGTCGACATGGCCATCCTTGACATTCACATGCCAGACGTCGACGGCGTCATGCTGGCTCGCATGATCAAAGCCGACCCCGTACTTACCAACATTCCACTGTTGGCGCTCAGCTCAGTCGACCAACAGTCTTGTATGGGTGAGTCAGGATCATCCAACTTTTTCGCGTGGCTCCAAAAACCGGTCCGACAGGCCCTGTTACGGGATTGTTTATTGCGCCAACGATATGCCGACACAGAGGCCGTTCCACGACCTGAACTCCCGACACCACAACCCATAGCCATCCATAGCCGAATCCTGCTCACCGAGGACAACCCGGTCAACCGCGAAGTGGCGCTGGGGATGTTGGAGCTACTCGGTTGCCGCGTCGACGTGGCTGAGAATGGCCGTCAAGCGGTGGAGGCTGTCTCGAAGCGGCACTACGATCTCATCTTGATGGACTGCCAGATGCCTGAGATGGACGGGTTTGCCGCAGCCACTGAGATTCGCCGTCATGAAGCAGCGAGCGGCATAGGCCAGCATGTTCCCATCATCGCCTTAACCGCGAATGCCTTGGAAGGTGATCGGGAAAGGTGTCTGACGGCTGGGATGGATGACTACCTCTCAAAACCGTTTTCGCAGGACAGCTTGCAAGCCACCATACGACGATGGATGAATGCGCAACCACCGGATGCGCTGCCCAACCCGCAGGCACTCAATGAACAACTCGCCTCGACGACTCCCTTGGGAATCCCCGTCATCGACGACGTCGTCTGGAAGAATCTGCTGGCCATGGAACGAGCCGGTCGTTTGAGCGCCCTGCACAAGATTCTCTCACTCTACCTCTTAGATTCCAGGAGGCTTGTTGGAGTGATGCGCAAGGCCATCCAGGCAGGAGAAGGGACTACGCTCATAGACGGAGCGCACCAATTAAAATCAGCGAGCGCACAAGTCGGGGCTCTAGCCGCCGGCTTTCAAGCGGGAGAAATCGAGCGCCTGGCACGGGCACAGCAGCGGGATGCCGCCGCTAATCTGCTGGACTCGCTCGAAGAAAGCGTCGAGCTGGCCTGCAAGATTTTTGAAGACAGACTGCGAGCACGAGCGGCATGATTCTTCACGGCGGTGGCGTTATGCGGCTTCACTGGCATCTTTCGCCTTCTGGTAGGGTTCCTTCTCCAATTCCGTCGTCACCGCACGAAGCCGAGCCCATTCCTCTGCCCCGAGGTTCACAAACTCACATCCAAAGCTACCGTCTCGATACCATCGGACGATCGCGTGAGAGATCACAATGGGCGATTCATGATCAGACACGTGAACACGAATCTGAAGCACCGTCCCCGGATTCACCTCAATTAAGCTCCGGACACGACAACCTCGCAGTGAGAGTTCGTTCAATGTCCCATCGCCAGAAATAATGTTTGCCGAGCTGAACGAGCTCCGAAATCCAACGGGGAATCGTTTACCTTTTCGTTGTTCCATGTGCACCTCTCTCCTCACGGATGTACGCCCTCATGGAGGACGTTCGTTTACGCGACATCATCTAGGCCGCTTGTCTTCCTCGTCTCTCCGCATCGACCCGAGTAAGGCACTGCACAAATTCTTCCGCCGGCATCGGACGCCCGAAGTAATGCCCTTGTGCTTCATCACATCCCTGTTCACGGAACATCTTCAACTGCTCTTCATGCTCAACCCCTTCCACCAACACCGTCAGGTTCATGCTATGCGCAAGGGAGACAATTGCACGAGAGATTGAAACATTGGCCACATTGTGCGGCACATCACACGCGAATGATTGGTCGATTTTGAGCATATTCAAAGGAAACCGTTGTAAGTGACTCAAGGACGAATAGCCTGTCCCAAAATCATCGATCGACAGTCGAACTCCTATCGCTCGCAATTCCTGCAGCATCTCAATGGACGTTTCGACATGCCGCATAGCGATTGACTCAGTCAGCTCCAACTCAAGAAATTCCGGACCAAGCTGGGTCTCTTCCAACGTTCGTGACACGGCGCTCACCAACGAAGCCCCATGGAAGAAAGAATTGGAGACATTGACCGACATGCGGATCGGCACATAACCGGCATCTTGCCACGCCTTGCCTTGCCGGCATGCCATGCCCAACACGGCTTCATCCAGCTTTCGAATCATCCCTGTCTCATTGGCGACAGGAAGAAACACGGCAGGCATCAGCAAGCCACGCACAGGGTGATGCCATCGCACTAATGCCTCTGCACCTACAATTCTCTTGCTTCGGATATCGACTTGGGGCTGGTAATACACGGTGAGTTCGTGATGCTCCAGCGCCTTCCGCAGATCATTCTCCAGTTCAAGTCGCTCCGCAGCCATAGAGTTCATAGTCGCCGAGTAAAACTGTGCGTTGTTCCGACCTCGCTCTTTCGCCTGATACATTGCGACATCAGAACTCTTCAGCAATTGATCTACTGAGTCTCCATCGGTCGGAAAGATGGCAATCCCCACACTGGTGGTGACCGAAATCTCATGGCCGTCGATCAAGAATGATCGTGCCAGCGACTCTAGGATACGCCTGGCAACCATCCCGGCATCCTGAACCTGTCGAATGTTCGTCAACAGGACCGTAAACTCGTCTCCTCCTAAGCGGGCTAATTCATGGGCCTCACCCTTCTCGACCGACCGACTGACGGAGTCGCTGTGCCTGACTGACTCTGCCAAGCGATCCGCAACCTGCTTCAACAGCAGATCACCGATGTTATGGCCTAACGTGTCGTTGATGACCTTGAACCGGTCCAGGTCGAGAAACAAGACCGCAAGCGTTGATCGGTAACGCCGCGCATGGGCGAGCGCTTGTGTGACGCGATCTTTGAATAACACACGATTCGGCAACCCAGTGAGACTGTCGTAATAGGCCAGCCGATGGATTTCCCGCTCGGAGCGCTTTCGTTCACTGATATCCTTGGCCGTCCCCACGATCGTCATTACTTTCAGCTGATCATCGAATACCGCCTCGGCCTGCAGATTGACCGTAAACTCGCCTCCGTGCTGAAACACGATCCGGTGATCGATATCACAAGGCTTCCGCTCCGCAAGAATTGATTGCAGCGCTCGATCGACGAGATCGCGATCATCCACATGCACCATCTCGAGAAATGCTTCTTTCGTTTCTCGAAAATCTTGTGATCGAATTCCCATCAACCGACAGAGCTCCGGGGATGCCAAAAACCGCCCCGTGGCGGGGTGCCATTCCCAATTGCCGATCTTGGCAATCCGCTGTGCCAAACCCAGCCGCGCCTCGCTTCGGAGAAGTGCATTGAGCGTAAGACTCCCGCGCAGCATGTACCGGACTCGATGGCCCAGGATCGTCGCATTCGTCGGTTTGGCAATGAAATCCGTGGCACCGTACGCATAGGCACGACCAATCGAGTCCTCATCATCCAGCGCCGTCATCACCAGGATCGGCACACGCTTCCCTTCCACCGACTCACGCAGCTTCATACAGGCGGCAAATCCATCCATCACAGGCATCACGACGTCCATGATGATCAGGTCGGGACGCCGCACTGCAAACTGCTCGAGGGCATGCGCGCCATTGGATGCCTCACACACCTCAAACCCAGCCTGTTCCAAGGCCTCTCGCACGAATAGTCTGATCATCGCCTCATCATCAACCACGAGGACGACGGCCGCCCTTGTCTCATCTACCCCTGACATCTCACCCTCGCTCATACCCTCTGGACTTCATGCAGGTCATCCCTCCTGACGACTCATGCCGCAGACTCCTTCAATAGCCCCTCCATCCCTCGGCTGACGAACTGCTGTGCGGCATCAACCCAAGCCGTCGAATCGACACACGACGCAGTGGAGAGCGCACGAGATGACTGTGCATCTCATGCACGCTATGCCGAACAAGCGTACGGCACCAATCCGGCCGTTCGACCCTCTGCCCTGACACCTGACGATACCAGCAATTTTTGACGCGTAAAGAATTTGGAGAAAATTCGCTTCGCAGTGCTGCGCACGTGACTCAGGAAATTCTCTTAGCCTAGGAAGGGAGCTGATTCTTATGCAACACGATGCTCAACGCAGCACTTCCCAAAACGTTGATGGCTTCACCCGCAGAACGACGCTCACGATTCGGAATAAAACACGGAGGCTGGCTCGAAACACTGTTCAGCATACGGCCATTCACCGTGCGCCTCTTTTCATGCGACCCACGGATTACCCTTTGATGTTCCCGATTGGACGTAGTTCCGCCACTTTTTTGGTAATGCCTGCACGGTCGACCGTCTCAACGACGTCAGAAATATTCTTGTATGCGAACCCTGCCTCTTCCGCCAAGCCTGACATTGATACAGCTTTCACAAGAATTCCGCGCCGGCTCATCTCCTGCTGAAGCTGTTCGCCACGAATCGATTTCTTGGCCTGCGCTCGTGACATCGTCCGTCCAGACCCATGCATCGTCGACCCAAATGTCTCAGAGACAGCCCGGTCGGTGCCGACCAAAAGATAGGAACCGGTCTCCATTGACCCTCCACAGATAACCGGCTGGCCTGTCTTCTGAAAATCCCATGGTAAGTCCGGACTCCCTGGGCCGAACGCCCTGGTTGATCCCTTGCGGTGGACCAACAGATCTCCTTCTGAATAGCGCTCGACTTTGGCGATATTGTGGGCGACATCATAGACCAACTCCATGCCCAACTCTTCAGCCGACCGCCTGAACACAGTCGCGAAGGCTTCGCGAATCTGATGGGTGATGACCTGCCGGTTGGCGAAGGCCGTGTTGGCGGCGCAGTTCATGGCTGAGAAATAGTCCTGTCCTTCCGGCGAACGGAACGGAGCGCACGCGAGTTGCGGATCCTTCACAGAGATCCCATACCGCCGCATCGCCTTCTCAAATATTTTGAGATAGTCGCTGGCAACCTGATGGCCAAATCCACGGGACCCGCAGTGGACCATCACCACAATCTGATCTTGGCCGGTAATACCGAACGCCGTAGCCGTCTCAGAATCGAACACCCGATTGCTGGAGACAACCTGCACTTCCAAGTAATGATTCCCGGAGCCCAGTGTCCCCAGCTGATTGATCCCCCGCCCCACCGCATGATCGCTGATGTTGGACGGATCGGCACCTGCGATACAACCGCCTTCTTCAATGTGCGCAAGATCCCGATGCCAGCCATAGCCTTCTTCAATGCACCACTGAGCACCTCGTGTCATGACCCCTTCGAACGAACCTCGATTCAATCGGATGAAGCCTGCTGCTCCGACACCGGCCGGTACACGCCGGAATAATTCGGTCATGAGACGATCCAGTTTCGGTTGCACATCTTCCAGTGTCAAATCCGTGCGGATCAGACGCATCCCACAATTGACGTCATACCCGACACCTCCGGGAGAAATAATTCCCGACCTGGTATCAAATGCGGCAACACCCCCAATGGGAAACCCATAGCCCCAATGCCCGTCCGGCATGCAGAGCGCATAACGCGCAATACCAGGGAGACAAGCCACATTGGTGACTTGATCGAAAACACCGCGGTCCATCGTCTGTAAAATACCCGGCGTGGCATAAATCCGCGCCGGTACCAACATCCCGGCTTTCTCAGTGACGGGGATCTCCCACACCTCATCGGTCACCCGATTGACCCGCATATCAGTATTCAATTTCATACGTCGACCACCACCTGAGCATACCAGCGCATTCCCTGCTGTTTCACTTCATACAGATGCTTCGTCACCCCCTTCACATCATTGTGGAGTGTCTGAGTTGTCCGGTCCACGGGAGCGCCTCGCAGTACAGCAGCAAGCGTCCATGTGGTGCCTTTCTGAACCACGGAAAGGTCTGCTTCGTGGAACACCACCCCCGCTGCATCTTTCCAATACACCAGATCCGACAGCCATTCAAAGAGCAGCTCGTCAAGAGCTCCACATACGTGTTCAATCCTACGCTCCCACGTCACTGCCACCGTTGAAGGATCGGCCAATGTTTCCAGTAGCGCTTCAGTCGCTCCGTGAAACAACTCCTCCACGGAATCGCCTTCCGCTCTGAAGGCCAGGTCCGCTACCGCAATATCGTCAAGAAATTGATACGAGTGCATTCTGTTCCCGTGAGCCCACTGACAGTATGACGCAACCGGGTTGGCTATTCAAAATGGCCGCTCAGGTTACCATCCTGCCATTGGTGCGTGGCTCGACCGAGCTCGCGAAAGTCAAAGAATCGTCCGGACCTGGATATGTGGAGTGTGTGAGCGAGGCAGAAATGCCGCTGAAAGTGTTTTCCAACAGCAGGCTAGTCGAGCACGAACTGCTTGGGAAAGTTCGTCAGATTCCGGCAGCCGTCCTTGGTCACCAGCACCATGTCCTCGATACGAACCGCGCCCAATCCTGGGTAATAGAGTCCTGGTTCGACCGTGACCACATGCCCTTCTTGGAGGAGCGAACCTGTTCGGCTGATGCGAGGCGCTTCGTGAATGTCCAGTCCCACCCCGTGTCCGGTCCCGTGAAAATACCCCTGCATGCGCCCGTTCACAAGGCCCGTCTGGTAACCGGCCTTCTCGAACCGTGTACAGATACCCTGATGGATCTTCATCCCGTCAGCGCCATCCTTGATTTTCGTGATGGCTTCTTCCTGCGCGTCTTTCACCGTACTATACAGCCGCTTGAGCTCAGGACTCGTCGTCCCTCGGATCACCGTGCGAGACATGTCGGCAAAATAGCGACTCGTGGCAGAGCGAGGAAACACATCAAAAATAATACTGCGATGCGCGGGTAACGGTCCGCTCCCTTCATTATGAGGATCACAGGCCTGCTCCCCACCGGCCACGATCGTATGCTGGGCAATACAGTCTCGTTCCATCAGCTTCACATTTATGAACTTCTTGATCCGCTCAGAGGTCATCGGCTGACCATCCAGCCATAGTTGCGCCCCCTTGATCTCAGCCTTCCGTAACATCGCATGAGCAGCGGTGACGGCTTCCTCCGTGGCCCGCTGAGCCTCCTCGATATGGCGCACCTCTTCCGGCGTCTTCACGACACGTTGCTCATAGAACGGATCCGATTTGGGCTTGAGGCTGTAGCCCCGCTCCTGCAAACGAGCAGCATGGATGACCGGAAAACTCGCCGGCACCGACAGGCGTCGGATCTTCGACTCCTTCAAGACCACATGAACGATATCGACGGCTGTCGGGGCTTTGATGCCCTGTTTCTTGGCCTTCTGCTCGACTTCAGAATACGACAACACTCGATCCACCGATGCCTCGGACCTGGCGCGATCCATTTCCAGATCACTCATCACCATCACCCGTTCGCCTCTGATTTCAAGATAGATGAACGGATCGGGAGCCATGAATCGCGTGGCGTAATAGAGATTCGAATCCTGCTCACTCGCGGCAATGAACAAAGTGGCTACGTCGGGTTGGGACACGGTACTGCGTTTCATGGATCAACTACCTAAAAGTGGACACCCAGCAAGGCGGGAGGAATACGCTCAAGATGCTCAAAATGGCTGCTCGGTGAGGCCGCAGCAAGTGAGAGACTGAGGCGTACCATCGGAGGTACGTTGAGGGACTGAACGCCGCGAGAACGAAGCCGACAAGCATTTTCAGCATCTTGAGTCGGATGCTAGCATGGGGGCGTGAGTCGGTCAAGAATTCGGTCTGACGAAAGTTACGACCAGTTATGGCCGAGCAGGAGCCGATGAAGGCGCAGGTTCTTTTGGCCGCACGCCGGATTCTTCATCCGGCGTCACCAAATCCATCGGCAACGTCAAGGTATTCGTGAGTACATCAACCGCAAGCTGCGCCAATCCTGAGAGACCGGAGGCAAACGACTTCACCGGCAGATAGGTGACCTCCGGATCTTCCAGCCCTCCTTTCACAGTAAACATGGCCGTGGCTAATCCTTTCCGATCTCCTGCGATGATTCGTCCGAAGAGTGGAATTGTCTTGAGAAATTGCGAATAGGATCCAAACGGGCTCACCGCCACTGCAAGATCCAGCTGATCTGTGGGTAAATCATAATTCCCCGCTGCGGTGATCTTGAGGATTGGGCTGTCAATGATTAGATTTTCCGTCTGAAACAGACCGTTTTGGATGGCAATCGTTGAGGAAATTCGGTTGTAGGGGAGCCCCTCTTTTTCCAACTCGACCTTGCCTTGCAAGACGGCAGGAAGATTCAGCAGGCTGATGATTTTCCAGACGGTGCGCTCATTTGTTTTCAGGATTCGTCCGTTTTCCAACAAGACGTCAACCTTGCCATTGAGCGAGGGGTAGATCCCATGGGGATTTCGTCCATGGCCACGAATGGCGCCGCTGATTCGAAGCTCTCCCGACACCCCATGCGCCTGTGCCTTGGCCAGCTGCAAGACATCATCGAATTCCACCCCCGTGGCCCGAAACGAAAGATCGAGGTCAGCCGGCGCGTTTGGTGGAAGCTGCACAACCAACCGGCCCGCCACATGCCCATGACTGGATTCCCCGGACAAACGATCCACATCCAGCACCCCATCCTGAATGGTGAGGCGTGCAGACAGCGCGCTGAGCTTCAGATGTTGGTAATACCCACGTGCCACCGTCGCGGTCATCGTCACGTGACTCGTTGCCGCCAGCGTCTCCAGGAACTCCCGGATAGGCGAGCGCCCGCCCTTGGGAATCAGCAGACTCAGGTCCAGCTGATTCGACTCAATCTTGCCGATGATGGATGGCTTCGCCAGCCAATTGCGAACCGTGGCTTCCATAGCGATATCGCTACCCTGGACTTTGAACGACAGTCGTTTAAGCTCGGCCTCGTTGCGAAGAAATCTGACACGGGCATAGAGCTCCTGAATGTGCCCATCAACTCCCTTGGCCTGCAGCACTCCATTCGTCAGCCCCATCCATCCGGTTATTCGCCACGCCTGCCAGTCTGGCTCCCGGCCTTTGATCTCCAACGAGAGATCAAGGTTCCCCGCTTCAAGTCCGCTCTTGGAGATCCATCTCGGGAGACTGGCAACCGGGATGGTTCCGGTCGCGACTGCCATATCAACCAAGAAACCATTCCCAAACTGCATCGTGCCCTTAGCGGGAATCGTCAAGGACGGGAGAACCAGTGCGACTCGATCCAGCTTGATACTCGCAGTCTGCGGCAGCACCCCTTCAAACTCGACCGTCGCGCGCGACCCAATGGGTTTATCGATCCCCCCAAGCACGACTTTCGCCTCATCCAGCACGATGGATCCTCGGACACGAGGTCTCGTCGTTACACCTGAGAGTGTCGCTGTCGAGCTCAGAGTCCCCTCCAGCATACCCCGATCAATCGCCGAAGATCGGAAGAGCCGAACCATCTGAGTCGCATCACCACGTGTATGAATAGACACATCTTGAAACTGACTGGTCGGCCCACCGGTAATGGTCCCTTGGACCTGCACAGCCATCCCACCAAGATTCCCCGTCACCTGATCCAGCTGAGTTGCGCCATCAGCCAATACAAACCGCCCTTGTAACCCTGTCATCCGCTCCGGCAATGCCGGATGATTGAGGCTAATGTGGCGAGCCGTAATCTCTCCACCGGCAAACGTGATTCCACCTGGTTGATTCAATGGACCAAGAAGGCGAAAGGTTGCAACCGCCGTTCCCTCTGCCTCCCGAACACCGGTAAACACCTGTGCCATCCGCTCCGCTTTGACCGTTTTCGAAAGAAACTCCACCAAAGACGCTGCCCCCATCTCACTCGTCATCTCCAGGTCCAACCACGGGCCTGCATCAAGAAACGACACCTCCGCTTTCCCATCGGTCAGCTGCATCGTCCCATAGTTCCCCGCAATTTTGGAGATACGCACCCGCCCGGTTTCGACCAGAATCACCGCCGCCAAGTCTGTTGCGGCGACATGATCACGACCGATGAGCGCATGACCTTCTTGCACATGAAATTCCCCGGTCGCCGATAACTGAGGACCCGTCGCGGTCGAGCCAGTCAGGGTGGCCTTCACAACCTGTACCTTGCCGTCGATCCGACGTTCTGCCAGCACAGCCGGTAACTGTGGATGGACCCACTCCGGAGAAATGGTTTTCAGCAATTGCGGCAGCGTCACAAGAGAACTGGCGAAGGTCACCGAGAAGGTGGGTTGCGGCGTCAGGACACCGGCAAGACTGCCATTGCCCGTCAGGGTGATCTCGTTCAAGTGTGCGCTCATATCCGATAACACCATGTCATAGCCGGCCACGCCCGGCATGACACGGACGGCACTGCGGAGATTCAACGCGCCTTGGAGATGATCGGACACCGGTCTCGGGCCGAGAAAATCGGCCGCGTCGCGCACTTTAATATCAGCGGCATCAATATGACCGTCGAACTGCAATCCGGGAACTGGTTCCCCCACATCGTCACTCGACAATGCAATGGGGTGTTCCGCCTGCTTGATCCCCCCATCCAAGGACACCCTCGAGACTCCATGCGTATCCTGATGGGACAGCGCCACATGCACATCGGCAACACCCTGCTCGGGCCGAATAGTAATGTCAAACTCGACATGTTCCAGGGTAATGGACCGAACGCCATCCGGTCTGGCCGCATCCGTCACCGTGATTGTGCCATTGACGAGTTTCGCCTGCCTGACCATGAATGTCCGTGCCATCAATGCCATGGTTTGCTGGTCGGTATCCGCTTGCCCGTTTACCCCATCCAGGATGTTCCACCGACCCCGTTCATTGCGACGAAGGGTCAGTCTGGGCTCCTCAATCAAGAGTCGTTTTCCGATAATTTGTTTTTTCAGAAGCGGCAAGAGTCGAAGGACCAGATCGACGCGCTTGGCGGTGAGCACCACTTGCGCCGATTGCGGATCATGAATGACGACTTCTGAAAGTTCCACACGAATGCGAGGAAACACCACAAACTTGACCCGGTGGACATCGATTTTCCGACCAAGACTCTCTTCCAATTGTTCCAGGACGAAGTCCTTGAGATAGTCTTGACCGGTCAACTCTCGCGAAAATACGAGGAAGGCTCCGGCGAGAACGACGAACACGAGTATGCTCAGGAAGGCAAGCCGAAAACGGGACACACCACCCCCTTCGGAGACCGGACAGGATTTCGGCGGCATCTTACCGAATCACCTACATGAAATCTATCAACACAGCAGTTCACACGGAGATTCCTCACGAGCAGAATCATGGTGAAACTCAGTCCCTCCAACTCCAGCCGTACCCCATGCATTACGCACAGGACTTGGCTGTATCAGCTGATGAGCCCACTGCTCATCACTTCTCTATCGAATCTTAAGAGTTGACAGCCACCTGGCATTGGAACTACATCTCTACCTATGCCGATTCACCGTTCCGCAGGCCAGCCGGCACCTCCTTCAAGCCTGGTAGACATCAGCAAACTCCTCTCTGCGTACTGGGCAGAGCACCCGGATCCCTCGGCCCGCGAGCAGCGGGTGTCATTCGGGACATCGGGACATCGCGGTTCTTCCTTCAAGCGAAGCTTCAATGAACGCCATATTGTGGCGATCGCTCAGGCTGTGTGCGAATACCGCGCGGCACAGCGCACGACCGGACCTCTCTATCTGGGCAAAGACACCCATGCCCTCTCCGATCCCGCCTTTGTGACCGTCCTTGAAGTCCTCGCAGCCAATCGTGTGGAGGTGATGATCGACCAAGACAAGGGCTTCACCCCAACGCCGGTCATCTCGCATGCCATCCTGCGCTACAATCGGGACCGAACCTCTGGTCTGGCAGATGGGATCGTCATCACACCATCGCATAATCCTCCAGAAGACGGGGGAATCAAGTACAACCCCCCGAATGGCGGCCCGGCCGATACACAAGTCACCAAGTGGATCGAGGACAGAGCCAATACCCTTTTGACGAACAACCTGCACGGATGTAACCGGCTTCCGATTGAACAGGCAGGACAGGCAGCCACCACACATCGCCATAACTATATCGGAAACTACGTCAGCGATCTGAAGAATATCATCGACATAGCTGCCATCAACGGCGCTGGACTTAAGCTGGGGATCGACCCCCTTGGCGGATCTGGGGTCGCGTACTGGAAGCCGATTGTCCAGCAGTATGGGCTTGATATTGAGATTGTCAATCCAACAGTTGATCCGACCTTTCGGTTCATGCCACTGGATTGGGACGGCAAAATCCGCATGGATTGTTCTTCCCCCTATGCCATGGCCAATCTCATCGCCCTGAAAGATCGCTTTGATGTGGCATTCGGCAATGATGCCGACAACGATCGGCACGGAATCGTCACCCGGTCGGGCTTGATGAATCCCAACCACTATTTAGCTGTCTCGATTGCCTATCTCTTTGCCAATCGTCCCGACTGGAAGTCTGACGCCGGAATCGGCAAGACCTTAGTAAGCAGCAGCCTCATCGACCGAGTCGCGGCCAAACTAAAACGGAAACTGGTTGAAGTCCCGGTAGGCTTCAAGTGGTTTGTGAACGGGTTGCTGGAAGGCTCGCTTGGATTTGGAGGCGAGGAAAGCGCCGGTGCATCGTTCCTCCGCCACGATGGTACCGTCTGGTCGACAGACAAGGACGGCATCATCATGGATCTGCTGGCAGCCGAAATGATGGCCAAGACCGGCAAGGATCCGGCCCAGCTCTACCGAGACCTAACAAGCGAGCTAGGCGAGCCGGTCTACGAACGGATCGACGCCCCCGCCACCCCAGAACAGAAAGCTGTTCTGTCCAAGCTGTCGCCCGAGCAAGTGAAGGCAACGGAATTGGCAGGAGATAGGATCGTCTCCATGCTCACCAAGGCCCCAGGGAACGAGGCATCTATCGGTGGCCTGAAAGTCGTCACCGACAACGGCTGGTTCGCCGCCAGACCGTCAGGGACGGAAGATGTGTACAAACTCTATGCCGAGAGCTTTCAAGGGAAAGAACATCTGAAGCGGATCCAGGAAGAAGCACAGGCCCTCATCGCTCATGCGCTCGCCTCTCAGAGATGAGTGTGCAGACCCTGCGCTGGCCCCTGCCCAGGCACGACTATTGGTCCACACCGTTTGCTGAGTCGTTATTGCAGCACCTCGACCTTCGACCAGGCCTACGAATCCTCGACATTGCCTCAGGCCATGGGATCCCCGCCTTCTATCTTGCCGAACAGATTGGTCCTACTGGTGAAGTGCTGGCCATCGATGTGAGCGCCGGACAGGTCGCTCGTGCGAAGGCTATGCAAGGATCGCAATTGCCATGGCTCCAGTTCGAGTGCATGGACATGCGTTCCCTGCGTTCCGATCTGCCAACGTTTGACCGCATCACGGGAAATCTCTCTGTGATGTTCTTTCGCCCGAACCGGTTCCAGACCGTTCAGGGATTAGTTGAGCACCTCGAACCAGGAGGCCAACTGGTCCTGACCTTTCCATCATATGGAACGTTCGATTCACTATGGCAGAGCGTGGATCAAGCAATGGCTCAGCAAAGACTGATCAAGGAGCGGGAACGATTCCAGGACTATCTGAAAGAACGTCCGTCAGCGCAGGATGGACGAAGCTGGCTTGAGCAACTCGGCCTGGAACGAGTTGGAGCCTTTGAGTACCCGCTTGAAGTGAAGACTGGCGCTGGCCAGAAATTTCTCTATCACCCGCTCCTGCGTGGTGGATTTCTGGATGACGTGTATGAATGTTTCGAAGATCAATACTATGCAGAAGAATTCATGATGAAGATAGCTGAAAACGTCAAATGCTTCACGCCGCTCATCGCACAGCGTTGTGTTTTATCCGGGCGGAAACAGAATTTGGCATAAGTGAATACGATTCACAGCACGATCAGAGCTGTGCATCAGTGGACCAAAACCAATTGAATTAACACCAGTTGAATCGTCGTAGCCGCACGCTACCCTTCTTTGGGCAGTTCAGAAAATCAGTTTAGTCCTGCCTTCCTTTCTCCCAACTCATCACCTGTTTATTTCCGTCAAATTACTTGAGCCCTTCAAGGCTACACGGTGGTTTCCGACAACATATGTCAATCAAGGCGTTTCCGTTAAACATCGATCTTCTCCGCTCAAAGCTCTCCCGATAGTGTTCTTATACTTACTTCTTCAGGGCTGTATTGGAATAGGTGTCTTGGGGATCAAGGATCGATCCAGACCCACAGGAAGTGTTCTGAACTTTTATTCTAAGAGTATTTTAGTACATAACCAAGGCCAGCCCTTACATGCTGATTATGTACGGATTCAGCGGGAAGAGCCGGGATGACATCGTGAACGCCTATCACTGATGAAGGGCTGAGCTATAAAAGACCCAGCTCGCGCAAGTCCCCCGCGCCTCACAGCAACTGAGGATCACGTTGATCCCGGCCTATTCGCCGGAAGCGCGAGGCCTATCGGAACGCGTCTTTTGCACGGTACAAGATAGGCTACCTAAATAGTTGTACCTGGCTGTGATTACGTAGATGGCGGCGGCCAATGATTGAGAATCGCCGGTGAGAGCTATCACGTCAGGTCAGCAGTCGACCGTCACACTCAGAGATCATTTTCTCCCTCGCTTGAAACCACAGAGTAGCCGCATGACCTAACAGTGGTTTAGCAGTGCCTCGCTGTAATAGCCGCCTATACCATGGGCGCATTGGATAATCAGTGTGCCATGGTTTCTTGAGTCCGATATAGTGGATCACGCTAACTGTCATATGATCATTCAGCTCAAGGTCCTTAGCCGGAAAACGTCGAATGACTCGATATCCAAACAGTTTCGAGTAGTCATCGAGATGCTCGGAAAACAGATTGTACTTATGATCCAGGTGAAGGTCCTCCCGATTCGGCCAATCTGGGTAATAGCAATGTAAGAAGGACTGATCACCATGGTCCTTGACAGGTAATTGACCAACCTGTTGCAACATATCACCCAACAACGGAACACTCGGTTCCACGACCATCAGGCCGGAATTGAGAGCGATCCAATCCCGAAGCCAGGGGAGCTGTCCACCGGCGTTGACGGCAGACAAGTGTGGTTTGGAAAACAAGTGATCAAGGTTCGTGCAGACCAGTATATCGGCATCCACATAGATTACCTTCTCGAAATCCAAACCGAAAATACGCAACTTGGTATAGGTCGTGTTCCAGTACGGTTGGCGGTCCTTGCTGGGACTCGGATTCAGAATCGACGCCACACGGTGAATTTCGATTCCAGACGCCGTCAGAATGTCATTTACGCTACGCGGCAGGTCTTCGACGCAAAGAACAACCAACGGGTACTTGGCG
The DNA here is from genome assembly GCF_047338595.1 of Nitrospira sp. BLG_1. Taxonomy (NCBI): domain Bacteria; kingdom Pseudomonadati; phylum Nitrospirota; class Nitrospiria; order Nitrospirales; family Nitrospiraceae; genus Nitrospira; species Nitrospira sp. BLG_1. The sequence continues at coordinate 1,275 of NZ_JBLFBO010000011.1, read as the reverse complement.
CCAACCTGCCGCAGGGAATAGTTGAGGACCAGGACGCCTTCCAAATAATCTGGGGTTGTGAGGACAGTCACATAGGCTCGTCTTCCCACATGCGCTCCTTACTGACGTACTCACGATGGTCTTGATGCCTTCGACCGTCTGAGTCAGCGTTTGCTCGAAAACACGCGTGACACGCCCATCGGTTTCTTGCGGCATCAAACCATCGTAGAGCCAGACGACCGAACTGACAGGCATCTGAATATTGAGGAAGACGTCGGTAGGGGCATGGATCACTGTCATGACCCCAAACACCACAATGAGAATGGCAAGAACCACAGTTGTATTGTCTTGCATAGCTCCGCGTCGCCAATGCATCGGGGCGCTGCTCTGCCACCTGTACGGGTGTAGGAGCCATGACGTATCGAGTGACACAGGAGACTTTTACGTTTTTCATTGCGTTGCCTACATTCTGTCTTCAATATCTGCATCTGCCTTGTGCAAAGTGTTTGCCTAGCAAATCTCCATAACCAACGCCATTCGTCTTTTGAATAAATCCATGTGCTTATACTGGTGAGCTTCACCGATACTCTCGGCCAAGACCTATTTTTCTATTCCCTCCATCAGTTGCACACTGCTTAAAGGAGCGATATCACACGGTCCATACGGTGCACAGTGCTTCAAACGAAGATTGCTATACATCCGCGCCTCTGTTCCTTTGGACATCAGCCCTGTTCTGTACCTAACCACAAATGACAAACAGTGCTTAGTCGCACAGTGCGTAACGTGCGATATAGCTCATTTTCCTTGATTACCAATTGAAGCTTTTGGCATAGTGGGGTCTGTTCAAGGCCTGAGTAGTGGCGGCCATAAAGATCTGGAGCCGTTTGAGATGGCGCTGAGCAGAGTCTTCGAGACGGTGGTTCCCCACTCATTCCAGACCGCTTATCAACCGCTCCCTCGGCGCACACGGGTACAGAGCACGAAGAACCTAAGGAAGAGTGATCGAGATCATCGGTAATCTGCGCGGCCTGTGCGGAGAGTCCCTGTGGCCAGGAAAGGAAGTGCGATGTTGTTGAGGTATGAAGGCGAGGTTGTGGGCGCCGACGGGAAGCCCACAGTTGCTGACGACGGCATCCACGTTGCCAGGCAGCATCTCCCGAATATTGTTCGAGACGAGCGACGCAATTCGGCCTGCGGCCTCTATTCGTAACCCGAGCGGTGCGCGCATGTGCATCTGCAGTAATCCCCCTTTGATTTGGGGGAAAAACTCCTGCCCTTCGAATGCAAACAACACAA
>NZ_JBLFBO010000035.1:0-27572 GCF_047338595.1 Nitrospira sp. BLG_1 | reverse complement strand
CTGCGACCAGCCGGTTAACAGCCGGCTGCTCTACCAACTGAGCTACCGGGGAACAGAAGTGTTATTCGATGAGGGGTGTATTTTAGCAAAAATTTTTATGGAATAGGGAGATTTTTTAAATGTCAAAGTCCTCGGTCTCGTCTTCATCCGAGGAGGCATCTGTATTGCCATCTGCCAATGCGGCATAGTGCTTCGCCCACGTGAGGTAGAGATTTCCACTATCACGCATGGTGTCAGCTGCCTTGACTAGCTTATCGACAAGATCGGGGTCTTTACCTGTGGCATCAATTACTGCTGCTCGCCGCTCAATGGCTCGAGGGTACTCATTAATCAATCCAGCAATCTCTCTCAGGAGTTCGTTGATTACGTTATCTTCATGTTCCATGTAGGTACCTTACGGGCCGCCAACAAAAAACCCCATAGCGTCAACGCTATGGGGTTTTCGAGTTCAACCCAATATCGTTCAGCCCTGGTAGGCTTGTCCTAACGCTGCAGATTCACCTTTTTTGGTCATCAGTTGGCCTGTGGCACTGACGGCCTGCATGGTGATGGCGAAGTGTTTGGCTGCATCACATACGATGACGCAGAGTTCACAACCTTTACAACGGTCTATGACGACTTCCGCCACCATCTTGTTGGTGTTTAAGTCCAGACAGTTCGCTTCAGGGCAGTACATGATACACAGCCGGCAACCCTTCTTCGCTGTGCACTTTTCATCGATGACTTGCGCGACGTTATACATGCAATGTGATTCCTTCTCTTACGCTGCGACGGCCGGATTGCCGACGCGCAGCTCGATCTTGTTCTTGTCAGCCCATTCACTGGCGATTTCATAGGCGGCTTTCACAGTGGCCAAGTTCTTGGCTAACAGCATTTCCTTCTTGGCAAATTTCTTCTTGATGGCTTCGTCTAAGGAGGCGGTTCCTCCGGAGGCCACAAACTTCTTTCCAAACCGCTCCTGAAGCGCACCGTCGAGGGCCTCCAGTGAGACACATTTCGTAATGCCTGAGACAGAACCGATCATCGCCATATTCGTCGACAGCTCGGTGCCAGCCACCTCAATAGCCAACTCGGTACCAGCGATGTAAAACACGGCAACGTTCAAGTCCTTGAGCCGATCCACATCCTCATTGGATAGTAACGGCTGTGCGGAATTGATGATGACGACGCCGCCTTCTTTTACACCTGAGTAAAATGGCATGGTGTAACTTTTGCCCATGGTAATAACTTGAGGATGAAAAACCTGAATGACATCCGGGAACACCAACTCACCACGGTCATAGATTCTCTCAATGCCAATGCGGCAATAGCTCTCCGCTGGCGCCATGCGCTTCTCGGCGCCGAAAAACGGGTTGGATATGGAGAACTTACCATCTCGGTTCGCAGCCATGGCCAAGACATGTGCTGCTGTAACCGCACCCTGTCCGCCCAAGCCTGACATCCGGATATTCAATCGTCTCTTAATCATGTCTGCCTCCGGTCTAAACTATGCGGATGCTTGTCCTGCTAGCTGCTTGGCGGCTGCTTTCCGCTCTTTATCCTTGGCTGCCAATTCTGCTAGCAATTGTTTGGCTGGTTCGCTGATGTACTCCTTGTACGCAAACCGTTCAGTTGGCTTTTCCGAATCGCGCATTTCCTGTAACCCTTCCATGCTGTTCTTGCCAATTTCAAGAATGCATGGCGTATAAAGCTGAAGATAGGTCGGGCCAATTTCTCGGGCGACATGCACTGCATTTCGGATGACCTTTTCAACGAGCGATGGCTTGCTGACTGTGCAATTGACGACATAATGGCAGCCGGACTCGCGGGCGATCTCAGGCAGCCGCACCTTATCGAACAGCTTACCAACTGGTGCCATCTTTGCGACGAATCCCTTCTGCATGAGTCCACTTTCCTGGCCACCAGTGTTGGCGTAGAGTTCGTTATCGAAGCAGATCGTGGTGAACTTTTCTTGACGGAACCAGGCCTGTAAAGTCATATCCAAGCCGATGTCAACCGTGGCTCCGTCACCAGCAAGGACTACGACATCCTTTACTCTGCCTGGGAATCGAACACTGAGCGCACGTTTCAGGCCTGATGCGATTGCGTTTTGATTGCCGAACAGTGAATGGATGTTATGGACGGCAACCATCGGGAAGACCAAGCTTGTACAGCCGGTGGACCCGACCATTACCGTATCTTCTGGATTCGGCAGTGAAGCTAAAATGTACCGGAAGGCCATTGATTCTGGACAGCCAGCACATAGTGAGTGTTGTTCAATCAGTTCCTTTGAAGTTCCGATATCTTTCCATCCACGATCCTCTTTGCCGTATGTTGCACTCTTCACAAGGTCTTGATAGTCCGACGGCATGATGTCGTATAGGGCTTCGGAGATTTGTATACGCTCTTTGCTCATATATCCTCCTCAGTATCGCTTGTTAGGGCGCACAGGTTCGAAGTTCAAGGGTCTCAGCTTCCACGACCAGCCATGGAGAAGGTTTTCATCCCTAGGGCGGTCTTGATTTCCGACACGATAATCTCGGGCGGCATGGTCATTCCGCCGCAGACGTGCGGACCGGCATGGACACGTTGGGAGTTCGGAACTGTAGCTCGAATTTCTTTAGCTAGCCATCCGGTGACATTGAATTCCGGTACAAAGATGTGCTTTGCGTTTTTGGTGGCCTGTCGAATCTCCTCCTCTGGCCACGGGCGTAGTGCTTTCACCTTCACAAGGCCGCATCGCACGCCTTCGTCTTCCAGCATGCGGATGGCCTCACGACCCTGTGAAACAGCCGTACCTGAAGCCACGATCACGATGTCCGCGTCCGTATTCTCCGTATCGACCAGGCCATTCAACCAATGGATCGTGTGCTTACGTGAGCGTTCAACTGCGGCCCAGATCTCTTGCTGCCAGCTGGCATGTGTTGCGTAGCTGATGTAGTTGCTCTTCATAACGAATGGATCACGCATCATGCGCACGGGAGGACATTCCATATCCATACATGGCACAGGTGATCGATAGGGATCATAAGGTGGAAGACACATGTCGGCTGGCGTGAGGTTCACCACATCTTTTGTATGTGTGACAAAAAAACCGTCACAACATAGTGCGAGCGGGAGGTGTACATCAGGCTCCTCAGACACGATGTATCCCTTCAGAATCCAATCGAAAAAATCTTGAGCGGTCTCCGCATGCCACACCAACATGCCGGTATTCAGAAGATACGCAATTTCAAGCGTATCCGGTTGAATTGACAGGGGTGAGTTGATTCCTCGACACGTCACAATCATTTGAATCGGCAACCGGGCACCGGCCCACATCGGAAAATTTTCCATGGCTCGCATAGTGCCAGGGCCTGCTGTAGTCGTAAACACGCGGGCTCCACCGAATGACGCTCCTGCACATTGCGACATCACGGCGAACTCACTCTCTCCGCGGAAGTAGTCTCCGATATAGCCTTCGGCGAATAACTCACCGATCAATGCGGCGGCTTCACTCTGCGGCGTGATTGGGTAGGCGATCATGACATCGCAGCTTGCCCGACGGATGGCTTCTTTGATGACTTCGCTGCCCGTGTAGAAGGAAGGCGTCCGCGGCGCCTCGTTCATCATTTTCCAGGTATCTGTATAAGTCTGGCCCTTTTTATTTTTGGTTCCAATGATTGAGTGTGTATCCGCCATAAGTTCAGCCTCCTTGTCATATATCGTTCGCAGGGGCAATCAGTTAACTTGAAGCCCCATTCTTGGCTGATGTCAGCCGTGGTTGGACCGTCCCTTTCAATCGCTTTACAGTATCGGCCAATCTCATAATCTTCTCGACCGAGGCGTCACGGAATGAGAGCATTGCGTCTTCATGACCTGCCTGGGCACACATGGCGATGGTATAGCAAGAGGTGCCACCACGAATGATCTTCAGGGATAGATTGGCCTGGTGGCAATGGACGCCGATGAACATGCAGCAATCAATTTTGTTATGCCAGATTGTCAAATTCGGATGATTCGGGTTGATCTCAACTTCTGGATTGATCTTGGGATATTTGGGACGATAGTCGGGCATAGGAATGAGCATCGGTTTTTGCCCGGACTGGACGCATTCCTTCAGGGTGTTGAAGAGATGGCGAACAGCCGTAGCTTTCTTAGCAGCCTTCTCATTCCACGCCCATAGAACGAGCGGCCCTGGGAAGATAGTTGGAACCTTGGCCATCAAAAATTGGCGAGCAGCCTCTTCATAGGCCTTATCTTCCGAAGTGATGACACCATTAATATGAGCTTCTCCTGGATTGGGCAAGCTAATTCCCATACTTGCGGCAGCCGGGGGAAGAAAGTGTTCGGGGCCTGGAAGCACACGATAGTCACTCATCGCAACCTACACTCCGAATGAAAATAAAGGTTTATGAAATAAACGCCATTTTTAGGCACGTGGTTCGCTTAATCACTTTATGCTCTTTCCTACCCCTCTGCAAGACCACAGAAGCCCCACGTGAAGGAGATTTCGGGGCACTGCCGAATTAGATAATTTAGGTCTTTTGCCCCTTATAGTCACAAATTGGGAGGGCACGCCAACATCAGCGAGGGCAGCTCATTATAGGTGTCGATCATTTAGATTGTCAACGAAGGCTCAGCGAGAGCACGAAGGGGCTGTACTCCGAGAGAATGAAGAATGATTCGCCTCGGGCATATTCTCTAAGGTAGTTGATTGCAAGCCATCATCGATCCGAGTTTGCAGGCCTGAGAAAAGTCAATTTTGGCAGAATTTCCCAGCAACGCATCTTGGTAGAGTTGGGCCCTTGCCTGCAAGGCGCGCGTATCTAATGGGTCAACTTTTAGGATTGTACTGAGATCCTCAATTGCGAGAGCTGGTTGCTTCAACTGCTGATAGATTGTGCTTCTGAGAAAATATGATTCCTTTTGGTAGGGAATCCAGCTTGCGTGTAGGTGGGGGGGGAGGCTTTTTTGCAACATGGAAAGGGCGGGAGACCATTGTCTCTGAGTCACTAGTTTTTTGGCCTCAGCAGTATACAAGGTGATCAGCCGAAGCCTTGCCAGATCAAAGAAAGGAGCCAATTTCAGTGCTTGCTCGAACGACAGTATGGCTTCCTGAGGGCGATTCAGCCAGGTATCGACATCACCTTTTCCCAAAAGGGCCCAGACATTGTGGGGGTCGATAAGGAGTGCACGGTCGAAATCCATTCGAGCACTATCGACGTACTCAGAGTATTCACTTGGCCGTCTTTTATTCGAGTAGGCAACGGATGCGAGGCTCAAGTAGGTCTGACCGCGGAGGATAAGTGGGTCGATAAATTGGGGATCTAGCACAGTTGCTCGAGATGTCAACTCGAGTTTCAGTGGGAGTTCTTGAGCCGTTAGCGCTTTCTCGAGCAAAGTTCGGGCTTGTGCTTGAGGCATCTTGTTGAGGCTGACCGGTTCAATCATGAGGGTTCGCACTCCTGATGATGAAGCTCTGAGAGCCTCAAGTTGGGTCTTGAGCGAAGCATTCTCCTTCTGAATGAGACGATAGTGTTCGGCGAGTTGCTGTTCTGAGTGCCATTTTTGAACCGCTGCCTTTAGACTATCCAGATCAACGATTGCGCGGATCCGGACATAAATGTTAGGGCGGTCATTTGCGAAGGTACGACGAGACTCAAGAATTTCAGTCTTTGTAATCGCCCCGGCGATAGTCCGGATCTCCAACGAGCTTATCTGGACGCTCCCGCCGGCTTCTGTTTTTTCCCTATCGAGGAAAGTAGATTCGATGTACAGCCCAGCTTCCTCCACTGCCTTACGTTGAGCTCGTTGGAGTACTCGTTCCTCTGCTGCAGCAAGGGTGTCGCTATCTCCCATCACATAATGTGCTTCGGCTACGACAGCGGTTTCTAAGGCGGATGCGGGATGGGGCCACGCGAGTAGGAAGATGGTGATGAGGGAAGGTAGGCTCCGTAGCCGATGGAAATTCATGCACAAACTATACAGCTTGACCGTGCAGCCAGACAATGCACCCAAAAGTGGAAGGCAGGGGGGCAATTTGGGGCAGTATCCTGCCAAGGAGGATTATTCGTGAGGAATTGGAAAAACCTGCGTAAATGGATGAATTTCAACACGTTCAAAGACGCCGTGAATGGTATAGGGATCCTGTCGTATGAATTTCTCAGCATCCTCCCGCGAGTCAAATTCTAAGATGAGCAAGCTTCCCGTCTTATCGGCCAGAGGACCAGCGAGGATCACACGCCTTTGCTTATCAAGCTGTTCAAGGTTGAGGAGATGGGCGGCACGATGCACTTTCCGCTTTGCTTCTCCGTCCGGCCCATCATACCCAATGATGACGAATTTCATGATGATCAGGAGGGGGAGAGAGGATTTCAGATTTCGGACGGGTCTTCTTCGATCGGACGACGGTCTTTATAGCCGTTGGTAACCTCATGCCACCAGCGGACTTCTTTTTCCCCCAGTTTCCAGCACAGGTAGACGACTCGTCCATTTCGGATATGCGGGAAGTCGCAGAGTCCCAGATCAATATCCTTTACAACGACTCCCAGTTCGTGAATGGCCTGGAGGTGAGTGCTGATGTCCAGAAGACTTTTTACATAAGGCCTTCCCACTGCGGTGCCGCCTCCAAAAGCTGCGTTGGCAGAAGCCCTACTCACCTCCTCGCGGGTTCTTACGAGCACTTCTTTCCCTTCTTGAACGGTTGAGAGATGATTCTGGAGTTGAGGGATAAGGTGATTCGCCTCTGAGAGAGAGAAGACCCGTTCCGGAGTGATCTCGTTTTCTCCATGTGCCATAAGGTTACCCTCTTGTCTGTGTAGCACACTTCCGATCTTATGAACAACCAGGGTCGGATGGCGTATCGAATGGTGACGTGCGGATCCGGCGACAAAATTCCATATGCTGGTTGACAAGTGGAGGGTGCATAGGTATCATCACCCTAGCATTGGGTTGGGCTGACCCTCTCCATCGAATAGTTCAATTCCGGAACCTGTCTCGATTTAAATCCTAAGCGTCATTCGGTGCAGTGGAGTTCAGGTGTGCAGTTCAAAGTAATAGTGTCTCAGTTGTATTGCATGAAACTAATAACGACGGGATTCTTCCATCGCGAGTAGCGAGCCGATTTCCTCAAGTTTTTCCACCCAAAACAGACTCAAGACTCAGAGTAGATCACAAAAGACAAAAACACGTTTGCATGGCCAAATCAGGTTACGCGAATTCTTCCATATAAACGATAACCGAGCCAAGGCTCGAGAGGAGTCGTATGTCAGTAGCTAGGGGGGAAGTAATGCATCTTGCCGAACTGAAGCAGAAATCCATTGCCGATCTGAATGATGTGGCGAGAGAACTGAAGATTGAAGGAGCTGCTAACTTAAGAAAGCAGGAGCTCATTTTTGCGATCCTTCAGGCTCAAACTGAAAAAAATGGAGTGGTCTTTGGAGAGGGAGTATTAGAAACATTACCTGATGGGTTCGGCTTTCTTCGGGCGCCCGACTCTAATTATCTCCCAGGACCTGACGATATCTACATCTCTCCGTCGCAGATTCGGCGGTTTAATCTTCGTACTGGCGACATTGTCTCGGGTCAAATCCGTCCGCCTAAGGAGAGTGAGCGGTATTTTGCGTTGCTGAAGGTGGAAAAGGTTAACTATGAAGATCCTGAGGTTGCACGGGATAAGATCCTGTTCGATAACCTGACTCCGCTGTATCCAGAGGAGCGGATCAATCTGGAATTTGACCGAGAAGAATACTGCACTCGTGTCATGGATCTGACGACTCCGATCGGTAAGGGCCAACGTGGATTGATCGTGGCCGCGCCTCGTACGGGTAAGACAATGTTGCTGCAGGCCATTGCCCGGGCGATCCTCAAAAACCACAAGGAAGTGACGCTGATCGTGCTCCTGATCGATGAACGGCCGGAAGAGGTGACTGATTGGCAGCGCCAGGTCAAGGCCGAGGTCATCAGCTCCACATTTGATGAGCCGGCTCAGCGGCATGCTCAGGTCGCCGAAATGGTACTCGAGAAAGCCAAGCGTCTGGTTGAACACAAGAAAGATGTCGTTATTTTGCTTGATAGTATCACGAGGCTTGCTCGCGCCTACAATACCATCGCGCCTCCCAGCGGTAAGGTGCTCTCCGGAGGGTTGGATTCCAACGCATTGCAGCGGCCGAAACGCTTCTTTGGTGCGGCTCGGAACATTGAGAACGGTGGCAGCTTGACGATTATGGCAACGGCATTGGTCGATACAGGCAGCCGTATGGACGACGTCATCTTCGAGGAGTTTAAAGGAACCGGCAATATGGAAGTGCATTTGGATCGTCGTCTGGCCGACAAGCGGCTCTTCCCGGCGATTGATATCAGTCAGTCAGGCACGCGGAAAGAAGAGTTATTGGTGGATAAGGATCGGCTGAACAAGATGTGGATTCTGCGCAAGGTCCTTAGTCCATTGGGGACGATGGAAGCGATGGAATTCCTCATGGACAAGATCGGTGGAACAAAAAACAATCAAGAGTTTTTGCAGTCTATGAATCGCTAAGGATGCGCTTGTATCTGGTATGGTCTTCAGATAAAGTATGCCACCTTGTCGTATAGTTTACTAAGGTTAGCAATTCTTCGGTAAGGAGTCGCAGGTCATGCAGAAGGGTATTCATCCAGTCTATCGAGAGGCGACCATTCACTGCGCGTGCGGGAATTCATTCAAGACCCGTACGACGATTGGTGATATCAGTGTCGATATCTGTTCCAATTGCCATCCGTTCTTCACCGGAACGCAGAAGATCGTTGATACGGAAGGACGGGTTGAGCGGTTCAAAAAGAAGTACGCGAAGAAGGGTAAGTAGCGCACCATTTGGGTATAAAAAGGACCCTGCTTCGTGTCTGAAGCAGGGTCCTTTTTTTGTGGCCAATGGGGAATAGGCTAGACAATGGAAGTCGTACTACTTAAGAAATGGGAGAGTCTCACGTCACGATTTCACGAGTTGACTGATCAGCTCATGGATCCGTCCGTCGTCAGTCAACCGCCGCTCTTGCGTAAGTTGAGCAAGGAACGGACGGAGCTTGAACCGGTCGTGACTCTCTTTGACGTGTATCAGGAGAATGTCCGGCAACTCGACGACGCCTTGCAGATTCTTAGTGACCCAGCAGCAGGGAGTGAGTTGCAAAAAATGGCGTTTGAGGAGCGTGCAGAGCTAGAACGGCGGCAGAGCGAAATTGAGGAGCAGGTCAGGGAATTCTTGATACCGAAAGATCCGCGCGATGAAAAGAGTCTGGTACTCGAGGTTCGGGCTGGGACGGGTGGGGATGAGGCGGCGCTCTTTGCCGGCGAGCTCTTTCGACTATACAGCAAATTTGCGGAAAAGAAAGGACTGAAGGTCGATACAGTCGAGGCGTCCGAGACAGGTATCGGCGGGTATAAAAATATCGTTGCATTAATCGAAGGTAAAGGGGCATACAGCCAATTCAAGTATGAGGCCGGTGTTCACCGAGTACAGCGAGTGCCTGTGACGGAAGCGAGTGGTCGTATTCACACCTCTACGGTCACAGTCGCCGTCATGCCAGAGGTTGACGAAGTCGATGTCCAGATTGATCCGAAAGACCTGCGGATAGACACATTTTGCTCATCTGGGGCCGGTGGACAGAGTGTGAATACCACATACTCGGCTGTTCGCATTACCCATCTTCCGACTGGTGTGGTGGTCACGTGCCAAGATGAACGATCGCAGCTCAAAAACCGGACAAAGGCTATGCGGACCTTGCGTGCAAGAATTGTCGAAGCCGAACGGGAGAGGCAAGAGGCGGAGATCGCACAGAGCAGGAAGTCACAAGTGGGAAGTGGTGAACGGAGTGAGAAGATCCGAACCTATAATTTCCCGCAAAATCGAGTGACGGATCATCGGGTTGGTTTGACGCTCCACAAGCTGGAATTGGTAATGGAAGGGGATCTCGACGATATTGTTCAGGCGTTGAAGGCGCAACAACAGCAAACCGAAACTGCAAAAGTCTAAGGAGCGACAACCCCTGTCATGTCAGACTCACGGACTGTCGGCAAGTTACTCGTCAACGCACAGCAGATGTTGGAAGGTGCAGGGATTGCGAATGCCGTACAGGAGGCACGGTGGCTGTTGGCCTATGCCTTAGAGATGAAGCATCATGAGTTGGCCAGTCGGGCCGAACAGTCGGTAACGGCGGAGCAACTCGCGTGTGTCCTATCGTTGGTGCGGAGACGGGAGTCGCGGGAGCCGCTTCAGTATATCCTGGGCTCGCAAGAGTTTTGTGGGCTCGACTTTTCCGTGACCCCGGCCGTGTTGATCCCCCGTCCGGAAACAGAACTTCTGATTCAGGAAACACTGAGAGAAGGTGGATTTGCAGGGGGTGCCGTGCTCGTGGATGTCGGGACAGGTTCCGGTTGTGTGGCCGTGACGCTGGCGACCATCCTCGGTGGCATGCGCATTTTTGCGCTGGACTGCTCGCATGATGCGTTGAGTGTTGCGAAGGCAAACGCGGAGCGACACGGAGTGAGTGACAAGATTGTCTGGTTGGAAGGGGACTTCCTCTCTCCGCTGAAGGAATGTTCTGTCGCCGGAGCTGTGGATGCGATCATTTCCAATCCTCCATACATAGCTGAAGCAGACTGGGCAGGGTTGCAGCCGGAGGTGCGGGATTATGAGCCGCGACAGGCCTTGCTTGCAGGGCCGCAAGGGACTGAATTCCATGAACGATTGATCCATGACTCCAAACAATTTCTTGTCCCTGGCGGGTTGTTGGTGATGGAGCTTGGTCAGGGGCAAGCGCCTCTTGTGCGACGGGTGGCAGAAGCCGCAGGGGGCTATACGGGGATTCAAACCGTTAAGGATGAAGCCGGCATTGACCGGGTGCTGATTGCGCGGCGGGCGTGCGAAGGGCCGAGTCATGGATGAAATTCTCATCAACGGAGGCAACCGGCTTTCCGGTGAAGTGCGTATCAGCGGGGCGAAAAATTCTGCACTTCCCATCTTGGCCTCAACCATTCTCAGTGGTGGAGAATGTGTCATCACCAACCTGCCGAGGGTCGTTGATGTGCTGACGATGGGAAAGCTTCTGGGGATCCTCGGGGCGAAGGTCTCCCATGAGGGCAACCGAGCGGTAATTGAAGCCGACATGATTGCATCAACGGAAGCGCCGTACGATCTCGTGAAGACCATGCGCGCCTCGGTTCTAGTGTTGGGGCCGTTGGTGGCGCGATGTGGTGAGGCAAAGGTTTCTTTGCCCGGCGGATGTGCAATCGGCTCCAGGCCAGTGAATCTGCATTTGGCTGGATTGGCAAAGTTAGGGGCTGAGATTTCCATTGAGCATGGCTATATCACGGCCAGAGCCAATCGCCTGAAAGGCGCACGCATTTACTGCGATACTCCGACCGTGACTGGAACTGAAAACCTCATGATGGCGGCGTCACTGGCTGACGGGGTGACGATGCTCGAGAATGCGGCGAAGGAACCGGAAATCGTGGATCTGGCTCACTTTCTCGTCAAGCGCGGTGCACGGATTCATGGGGCGGGTACCGATGTGATCACGATAGAAGGAGTGCCGCAACTTCATGGTGGCGATCATGATGTCATTCCGGATCGTATTGAAGCAGGAACGTACCTTGCCGCAGGGGCCATGACGCGCGGGGAGGTCACGGTGACACACTGCCACCCCAGTCATCTTGAGGCGGTCCTGATGAAGCTGCGGGAGGCGGGGGCTGATGTGCAGGAAGAAAAAGACAGGGTGCATCTGACTATGCCGGGCACCCTAAAAGGGACCGATGTGAAGACGTTGCCGTTCCCAGGGTTTCCGACCGATATGCAAGCGCAGATGGTAGCGTTGATGAGCCTCGCAGAGGGGACAAGTGTCATTACGGAGACCGTGTTTGAGAGTCGATTTATGCATGTGGAAGAGTTGCGTCGGATGGGTGCTGATATTCGGGTGGAAGGCAACCGACTCGTGGTGACTGGGCGCAAGGCGCTGACCGGAGCACCGGTGATGGCATCCGATCTACGTGCCAGTGCCGGTCTTATTGTGGCAGGATTGGCGGCTGATGGGCTGACGCAGGTTCAACGTGTCTACCATCTTGATCGTGGATATGAACGTCTTGAAGAGAAGCTGCGGGCCTTAGGCGCGGACATCCAGCGCCGACCGATGACGACAAAGATGCAGTAGAGGTGGTCGATGTTGACGATTGCGCTGTCAAAAGGAAAGCTTATCGAGTCTGCGCTGGACCTCTTCCGGCGAGCTGGCTACCCGATTACCGGGCTTTCTGCGGAGAGCCGTCGGCTGATCTTCATTAGCCAGGAGCACGATATGACTTTTCTGATCGTTCGTCCGAGTGACGTGCCGACCTACGTGGAGTACGGAGGAGCAGATGCTGGAATTGTTGGAAAAGACGTGTTGATGGAACAGGAAAGTGATGTATACGAACCATTGGATTTAGGATTCGGAGCGTGTAGAATCGCCGTCGCGGCACTCAAGGGGGAGGCGGCCGGTGTTCGGTTGTCGCCTAAGGTTCGAATTGCAACGAAATACCCACGGATCACCGAACGTTATTTTAACGCGCGTGGGATTCCTGTTGAGATCATCAAACTCTATGGCTCGATTGAGCTGGCTCCGGTCGTAGGATTGGCCGATCGGATTGTTGATTTGGTTGAAACCGGCAGCACCCTCAAGGCCCATGATTTGGTGGAAGTTGAAGTGATTGCCAGATCGACCGCTCGGTTTATCGTCAATCGGGCGAGTCTGCGTCTCAAGCAGGAGTCGCTGATGACGTTGATTCGGAGGCTCCGTGCCGTGGTCCCGAGTGAGCGGCCCTCTTCAGGCAACAGTCGTTCAATGACTCTCCAGACACGCAAGAAAAAGATGGTTCGTTCATGAAAATCGTTACCCAAGCTGATCGGAACTTTCTTCCAGCCTTAAAAAAAGCTTCTCTACGAGGACGGACCACCGGTGCGGCCGTCGAGAAGACCGTACGCACCATCTTGCAAACCGTTGAGCGAGGTGGAGATAAGGCGGTCTTTCGCTACACGGCCCAATTTGACAAAGTGATACTGAAACCTGACACGGTACGGGTTACGCAAGAGGAGATCAAGAACGCCTATTACCATATCAGAAAAGATGAAGGGGATGCACTGCGGTTGGCCGCTGAGCGGGTGACCGCCTTTCATGAGCGGCAACGGTCGAAGACCTGGATGTACCAGGATGGGGATGCGACGTTAGGCCAGGTCATTGGACCGGTCGATGCGGTCGGGGTCTATGTGCCAGGGGGAAAAGCTGTCTACCCGTCGTCCGTCCTCATGTGTGCCATTCCTGCTAAAGTGGCCGGTGTCTCACGCATTGTAATGGTCACCCCGCCGCAGAAAGAGGGGATCAATCCCTACTTGCTGGTTGCGGCTGACATCGCCGGGGTGACGGAGATCTATCGCGTGGGCGGTGTTCAGGCTGTTGCCGCGCTTGCGTATGGGACAGAAACCATCGGGAAGGTCGACAAGATCGTTGGACCGGGGAATATTTATGTGGCGACGGCCAAGCGGTTGCTCTACGGCACCGTCGGAATCGATATGGTCGCTGGCCCCAGCGAGCTTCTCGTCGTGGCTGATGAGGAGGCGAAGCCGGCGCATGTCGCCGCCGACCTGCTCTGTGAAGCGGAGCATGATGAAGACGCGCAGGTGTTTCTAGTGACCACATCGGAGCGATTGGCGAAAGATGTCTCGAAATTGATCGAGGCTCAATTGAAAGGGCTTCAGCGGGCGAAGATCGCCGCAAAATCGATTGCACAGCATGCTGTGGCCTTCGTCGTTCCTACGATGGGCGAGGCGATTGCGGTGGCCAATGAAATCGCGCCAGAACACCTCACGCTTTCCGTCGACAATCCATTTGATTATCTGGAGCAGATTCGGCATGCCGGTGCGTTGTTTCTGGGACGCTATACACCCCCGTCGGTGGCCGATTATATCGCCGGACCGAACCATGTGTTACCGACCGGCGGAACTGCCCGGTTCTTTTCCCCGCTGTCCGTCAACGACTATGTGAAGGTCAGCAACATCGTGCACTATACGAAGCAGGCATTGGCCAAAGTCAAAGATCCTTTGATTCGACTCGCTCAGATCGAAGGGTTTGATGCACATGCAAAGTCGGCTCAGAGCAGGTTCTCATGAAGAAAAACGGATCAACGCTACGACGGGCGAGTGTTCATCGGGCGACCAAAGAAACCGATATCCGCGTCGAGTGGATCCTGGATGGGAGCGGGCAGAGTAAGATCGACACCGGCATTCGCTTCTTTGACCACATGTTAGAGCTTCTGGCCAAGCACGGTTTCTTTGACCTCACGGTGCAGGCAACAGGCGATCTTGATATCGATGAACACCATACGGTGGAAGATGTTGGGATTGTCATGGGAAAGGTGTTGCACCAGGCTCTTGGTGAAAAGGCGGGGATCAAGCGCTTTGGGTTTGCTTCCGCGCCGCTTGATGAAACCCTGGCCCAGGTGACGGTTGATCTCAGTGGACGACCATTCCTTGTCTACAATGTGGCCTTGCCGGATAGGAAGATCAAAGCGTTCGATCTTGGCCTCTTCGAAGACTTTTTTCAGGCCTTTGTCACTCACGGAGGCCTGAATTTGCACGTGAACCTCATGTATGGCCGTAACCCCCACCACATCATGGAAGCCATCTTCAAGGCGCTTGCCAAAGCGCTTGATCAGGCGACGATGCCTGAAGAGCGATTAGCCGGGAAGGTTCTCTCGACAAAGGGCACATTGTGATGGCGAGGGTGTTTTGTCTTGCTGTAGTCCCAAAGGCCTTTCTCCTTCTGCGTAGGAATTGAGACTGGGCAGTGCCTAAGCCTAACGACTCTTGGTCTTCTATTCCTTCTCTAAATCTTCTTACTCTTCCCCATTGAGTCTACTAGAGCTGAAAAGTACGTACTGCTTGGATGCCTAGTGAAATGGCTTGGGTTTAGGGGATGGGTAAGTTTGGAGGCAGAGAACCTGCTCGACCATTCACCTCGGGATGAGTAGCGCCATCCGAGCGATCCCAGGGTGCCTCGTGGGAGAGGAAGAATCTCAGTAGCAGGATGATCTCAGTTGCGGTATTGTTACAGCTTCTGAATATCTGGAACAGCTATGATTGCTATCATTGACTACGGAATGGGAAACCTGCGGAGTGTATCCAAAGCCTTTGAGGCTGTGGGGTATCAGACGGTGATCACTCGTGATGCAAGCGTGATTCACAACGCGAGCCATGTTGTGCTGCCAGGTGTCGGAGCCTTTGGGGACTGCATGGCGAATCTGGTGCAATACGAATTGGTCGAACCTATCAAGACAGCGGTTCGGGCAGGAAAACCATTTTTGGGAATTTGTTTGGGATTCCAACTACTGTTTTCAGAGAGTGAGGAATTCGGCACGCATGCAGGACTCGATCTGTTCCAGGGGAGGGTGCGAGCGTTTCCGAGAGAGCAGCGGCTCAAGGTGCCGCACATGGGATGGAATCAGATTGCGATCCAGAGCCACTGCCCTGTTTTTAATGACATTGCCGATGGATCAAACTGCTATTTCGTCCATTCCTATTTCGTGGATCCTGCGGATCGGCAGATCACTGCCACCACAACGAGCTACGGCATCCCCTTTACTTCCAGCATTTGGAAGGACAACGTGGTGGCCTGCCAGTTTCATCCGGAGAAGAGTCAGGCTGTCGGATTGCAATTGATCCGGAATTTTGGAGGATGGAAGTGAGCGAATCGCCGGTGCTGTTTCGCATGGTGCTAGCGATCATCGTGATGGGATGCACGGGGATGGTTGTGGGCTGCAGTGGGTCAAAAGTTGCGACCAAATCAGCGCCTGAATTGTCTCGATACCAGATTCGCTCCATGGCACTGATCCCGTTTGTCTCGATCACAACTCCCCAATCATCAGGTCATGATGACCTCTTTATTCCAGCTCCGGAGAGTATTCGCCGGTCTGATATCTCCATGGGAGTTCCATTGGAAGGACAACCGCATGCTTCCAAGGCTATGCTCGTACCGGGATACGCGGCAGAGCAGGTGACGGAGGTATTCTGGAAGCATCTCCGGAATTGGAAAGGGCTTCAGGTGGTATCCCCTGGTGATGTCGTACGAGCTTCATCAGCCGATACGGAGCTTTCAAAATTGGGGTCAGAAAAGGCTGCCGTTGCCGTAGCGAAGCGACTCAAAACGGATGCAGCATTGATCGGGCTTGTGTCGATGTATCAAGAACGGGTGGGCAGTCGGCTCGGGGCTCATCCGCCGGCGATAGTCGGTTTCCAGGCGAAGGTCATTGCGGTCGATGGGCAAGTGCTCTGGGCCGGTGAGTATTATGAACGGCAACGGCCGATGACTGAGGATCTCTTGGGGTTCCTGCAGCGGTGGTCCTTTGTGACGGCGGCTGAATTGGCGGAGTACGGGGTCGATGAGGTGTTGAAAGAATTTCCCTTTGGTAGTGGAGAGGAGCGATAAGGTGTTAGTCATTCCCGCGATCGACTTGAAGGATGGACGGTGTGTGCGGTTGCGTCAAGGGGACATGGCGGCTGAGACGGTTTATTCGGAGGATATCGTCGCCGTTGCCAGAAATTGGCAACGGTGTGGAGCCGGCCTTATTCATGTCGTCGATTTGAATGGTGCAGTCGGTGGTGAGCCTAAGAATTTACCGCAGATCGACGCGGTGCGGAAGGCGGTGACGGTCGATGTGCAAGTCGGTGGTGGGATTCGGACGATCGAAACCGTTCGACGGTATCTGAAGGCCGGGGTGTCCCGCGTGGTCTTGGGAACAGCCGCGCTTACAGATCGAGCGTTTCTTGAACAGGCGTGTACGGAGTTCCCACGGCAAGTCGTGCTCGGCCTCGATGCGCGCGACGGCAAGGTTGCAGTGAAAGGCTGGACGGCAGTATCTGAGACGAAGGCGATCGATCTATTAAGGGAAGTACGCGGGCTGGAGATCGGGGCGGTCATCTATACGGATATTGCGCGGGACGGAATGTTGAACGGGCCGAATCTCACGGCGCTAAAAGAAGTCGTAGCCTCCTCTGCTTTTCCCGTGATCGCGTCAGGGGGGATCAGCCGTGTCGAGGACCTTCTTGCGGTGCGCTCGTTAGGGCCTCAGATCACCGGTGCCATCGTGGGTAAAGCGCTATATGACGGCAAGCTCGACTATCAATCTGCCGTGGTGGCTCTCGGTAAGGAGTAGGCCCTAAACGATGCGCAGGTGTTAAATCGTTTCACTTTTCACGTCTCACGTTTCGCCAGGCTCCTATGTTGACCAAACGCATCATTCCCTGTCTCGATGTCAAAGAGGGACGTGTGGTGAAGGGTGTGAGTTTTGTGAATCTTCGTGATGCGGGAGATCCGGTTGAAGTCGCGGTGGGGTATGACCGCGAGGGAGCGGATGAGCTCTGCTTTTTGGATATTACGGCTTCGCATGAGAACCGCAAGACGATTCTTGATGTAGTCGAGCGGACAGCGGCCTGTGTTTTTATGCCGGTGACGGTCGGTGGCGGGGTACGGACGATCGAGGATATCAGGGCCTTATTGAATGCGGGGGCGGATAAGGTCAGCATCAATACCGCAGCGGTTCAGCGGCCTGAGTTTGTTCGAGAAGCCGCGCAGCGATTTGGCACGCAGTGTATCGTCGTCGCGATCGATGCCAAATCCGTTGTGCCGGATCGATGGGAAATCTTCACGCATGGTGGTCGAAAATCAACCGGCCTCGATGTGGTTGAGTGGGCGACACGGATGGAACGGTATGGTGCGGGTGAAGTTTTACTGACCAGTATGGATCAGGATGGTCGTCAATCTGGATACGATTTGGGTTTGACGGCAGCGGTATCTGGGGCGGTTTCGATCCCTGTGATCGCATCGGGTGGCGTGGGATCGTTGGAGCATTTATACGACGGATTCGTGAAGGGGAAAGCGGACGCCGTCTTAGCTGCCTCCATTTTTCATTTTCGGACCTATACGATCTCTCAAGCGAAGACTTATTTGAAAGAGCGCGGTGTTTCGATCCGCATGCCGGACAGCACGGCTCAGGTAGCATGAATCGATGAACCAGGCACAGATCAACCAATTCAAATTCGATCAGCAAGGCTTGCTCCCTGCCGTGGTGCAGGATTGGCTCGACGGCACAGTGTTGATGCTGGGCTACATGAATCAAGAGGCGCTAGCTAGAACGGTTGCGACCAGAACCGTACACTTTTGGAGTCGGTCCAGAAACAAGCTGTGGGAAAAAGGCGAATCCTCCGGCCATAAACTGCATGTCAAAGCTCTTTTCGTCGATTGCGATCAGGATACTGTTTTAGTGAAGGCGCAACCAATAGGACCGACCTGTCATACCGGCGAGCGGGCATGTTTCTTTTCACGGCTGGACGAACAAGGTTTGGTTACTGAGGAGAAGACCCAGGATGCAGCGGGGGGTATTCTTGAATCGGTATTGCGGACGATTCTTGCACGTCGTGCAAATCCACAGGCCGGATCCTATACGACAAAGCTATTCGAGGGGGGCCACGACAAGATTCTGAAAAAGGTCGCAGAGGAGGCCGGAGAAGTATTGTTGGCCTCGAAAGGCGGCAAAAAAGAGGAGATTGTGTATGAAGTAGCCGACCTCTTTTTTCACACCCTCATGGTTTTGGGGTACCATGGTCTGACCTTACAGGAGATTTATGAAGAACTGGGACGCAGATTTGGGAAATCCGGCTTACGGTCGGAGAAGTAACCGCCGTGGGCGGTGAGTGCATCAGCCTGTGTATCAGTGGTGAGAGGAATCATTGCTCAGAGGGGTCGACATGAGCGAGTGCCTATTTTGCAAGATTGTGGAGAAGAAGATTCCGGCGAAGTTGGTTCATGAGGACGAAGACACGCTGGCTTTCGACGACATCCATCCCCAAGCGCCTGTCCATACGTTGGTGATACCCAAGCGGCATGTGGATTCCGTCCAAGATCTGGGTGAAACAGATCAGGCATTGCTGGCGAGGCTGTTGCTGACCTGCAGGAAGGTTGCGAACGACAAAGGGCTGACTGGCTCAGGGTTCCGCCTTGTGGTCAACACGGGGCGGAATGGGGGGCAAACCGTCTTCCACCTTCACTTTCACGTCATGGGCGGGCGACCGATGGGCTGGCCTCCAGGCTGAGCGAAAACGACGAATTGACAGGGTTTCCACTCGTCTGTTAATCTGACCGGTCAATTATTCCGATTACTTAGTAACCAACTCGTCAGGTCGTGTGCGACGGGAACGTAGGAGTGGAGACTCTCGTGGGCCGAGGCCTGATTTCCGACGAGATCAAAAATCGGATCCGAGATCGCGTGGATATTGCGGATGTCGTGGGCCAGCACGTCTCCTTACGGCGGGCCGGTCAAAACCTGGTGGGGCTATGCCCGTTTCATCAGGAAAAGAGTCCGTCATTTTCGGTCAGTTCCTCCAAACAGATGTTTTACTGTTTCGGCTGCAAGGCCGGGGGCGATGTGTTTGCCTTTCTGAGTAAAGTGACCGGCGCGACGTTTCCTGAAGTGCTGCGTGAGCTTGGCGACAAGGTGGGCATTGCGGTGGAGGAGTCGCCTGCGGAACGAGGACAACGCGGGCATGCGCATCGCATCGAAGAGGTGAACCAGGCTGCGCTGACGTGGTTCCAATCGAATCTTCGCGATGCGCAGCTTGGGGCCACAGCTCGTGAGTATCTCATCAGGCGGGGGATCCAGCAATCAACCGTGGAGATGTTTCGGCTGGGTGCCTCCTCCTCAGATTGGGAAGGGCTCTGTAAGTTTCTCGCGCGAAAAGGCTTTTCGGCTAGCGACAGCGTGACGGCTGGCCTGATCACTCCCCGACCAAACGGCAATGGGTACTACGACAAGTTCCATGGGCGGCTGATGTTCACCATTACCGACTTGCGCAAGCGTGTGGTGGGATTCGGCGGTCGCGTACTGGGTGACGGCATGCCCAAATATCTGAATTCTCCAGATACCCCGCTGTTTAAAAAGGGGCAGACGCTGTTTGCCTTCGAGCAGGCGCGCGAAGCCATTGTTCGGACCAAGACCGTGATCATTGTCGAAGGCTATTTTGATGCCATCGCGCTCCACCAGGCAGGACTGACCCATACCGTGGCGACCTTAGGGACGGCCTTGACGGCTGAACATGTACAAGCTCTTCGGCGATTTGCCGAGCGAGTCGTCTTACTCTTTGATCCGGATGCGGCCGGGGTGCGCGCGGCATTGCGCGGATTGGATCTCTTTGTCAACAGCGGCTTGAGTGTCAAGGTCGTCACGCTCCCGGCAGGGGAGGATCCGGATACGTTTATCCGGAAAGCTGGCGTCGATGGATTCGCTCAGTTGGAAGTAGGTGCACCAAGCCTGTTGGACTATGCGCTGAATCACACGATCAATCAGGCCGATCCTGGTTCGCTGGAGAGCCGTATCCGAAGCGTGGATGAAGTGCTGCGTATCTTGCAAAAGAGCGAGCATCCAATCGAACGGCAGGAGCGGATGAGAATTGTCGCTGAACGCCTGAAGATCAGCGAAGCCAGACTGATCGAGCGCTACCCGGCGCTGTCGGCTCAGCCGAAATCTGGTGGAGCTCCTCCACGCGTACATCCGGTGCAGGGGATTTCCTTGACTACGCTGTTTAAAGGATTGCCGGAAGAGCGGGATCTGCTGCTCCTGTTGCTGCAAGGGAAACTGTCTGCTGCTGATGTACGTCGCCTGAAGCCGGAGTCGTTTACCCTTGCGTCTGGACGAAAGCTGGTTGAAATTGCGCATACTCATCTGGATCCTGACGGACGGATCATCCTCCGAGCAGTGCTGGATGAGGCGGCGGAAGATCCTGAATGTAGTGGCCTGGCAACGGAACTGTCGATGCGCGAAGATTATTTTGAGGATGTACCGGCCCATACCCAGGCTTGTTTGGATAATCTCGATCGTAAGCGGACGGAGCAGGCATTGCGAGATCTGATCGAGCGTCTCAAAACAGCTGAACGTGAAGGCCGAGCGGATGAAGCGGGCAGCTTAAACGTGCAGATTAACGAAGTGCGGATGCGGAAAGCCGGCACGCTGAGCGCCGGTGTGGTGACTTTGGTGAAGGAGTAGTCATGTCGAAACAAGAGTTATTGGGCGAGGTGAAGAAGCTGATCTCAATCGGGAAGGAAAAAGGCTTCCTGACGTATGACGAGCTCAACAGCACCTTGCCGGCTGAAGTGGTCTCATCCGATCAGTTTGGCAGCATCATGGCAATGTTCGGCGAGATGGACATCGAGATCGTCGAAGCGACGGAGGGAGAACGGGTTTCGAAACGAGGAGATGGTGAGGGGGGAGAAGAAGGCGAGGAGGTGGAGTCGGACTCTGAGGACGACAACGATAAGGCGATCGATTTGACGCCGGGTGCCTTGAGTCGAACTGATGATCCGGTGCGGCTCTACCTCAAGGAAATGGGTAGTGTGGCGCTCTTGAGTCGAGAAGGTGAAATCGAGATCGCCAAGCGGATTGAAGAGGGGAAATTTGATATCGCCTCCGTGATCTACGGGATGCCGATGACGATCGAGTTCGTGTTGGCGCTCAGGGATCAGCTGAAGAATGGAAAAATCGATGTCCGTGAAATCGTTCCTGTGCAAGAGACCGAAGAGGATTTCGAAGAAGAGCAGCAACCGGTTGAACGTGACTATGAAGAGCTCCGAGTCAAGACGCTCGATGCGCTGAACTCGGTTCGAAAAGTGTCGCTTGCGCTCAAAGCCTTGGCGGAGAAGGGAAAGCATCTCGGGAACGATCCGGCGAAGCACAAGAAATTCAAGAAACAGTTTGAGGCTGTCCGTCAGCAGGTGGTGAACAAGATCGAATCGGTCAACCTCCATGGGGTGCTGAAAGAGCGGATGGTGCAACGAGTCCGCGAACTTGCAGTCCAAATTCGAATGGCTGAACGAGAGGCGGTCAGCTGCCAACGGCGTATCGGGGTCGGCGGGGAGGCCGGAGCGGAATTACTGAGGAAGATGTGCCGGAGCCGTCAAGACTTTCTGGCGGTGAAGCGGAAGACCGGTGTATCGGAGGAGGCCTTGCTGGAGATTCGCAAGGTATACCAAGCCGCCAAGGCGCGAGTCCGTCAGCTGGAGGCGGAAGAAGCGCTGGTTCCTGCCGAAGAAATTAAGGATGCGGTCAAGCATCTCGATGTCGCGGAGGAGAAGGTCAAGCGCGGAAAGGCGGAGTTGGTCGAGGCGAATCTGCGGCTGGTCGTCAGTATCGCCAAGAAGTATACGAACCGTGGTCTTCAATTTCTTGATTTGATTCAAGAGGGCAATATCGGACTCATGAAGGCGGTCGACAAATTCGAATATAAGCGCGGGTACAAATTCAGTACTTACGCCACGTGGTGGATCCGGCAGGCGATCACCCGGGCGATCGCCGATCAGGCACGTACGATCCGGATCCCGGTGCACATGATTGAAACGATCAATAAACTGATCCGCACGTCTCGGCATCTCGTACAAAAACTGGGACGAGAACCGTTGCCGGAAGAAATCGCCGAACGGATGGATCTGCCGTTGGATAAAGTCAGAAAGATCCTCAAAATTGCCCGTGAGCCTATTTCGCTTGAAACGCCGATCGGTGAGGAAGAGGACAGCCATCTGGGCGATTTCATCGAAGACAAAAAGGCGGTGTCGCCGCTGGAGGCGGCCATTCGCTACGATCTGCAACGCCAGATCAACAGTGCGTTGGAAACCTTGACGCCACGAGAAGAAAAGGTCTTGCGCAAACGGTTTGGGATCGGGGAAGCGACCGACCATACCCTTGAAGAAGTCGGTCAGGACTTCGAAGTGACACGTGAGCGTATCCGACAGATTGAAGCCAAAGCCCTGAGGAAGTTGCGACATCCGAGCCGCAGTAAGAAGCTGCGGAGTTTTGTCGAAAGTTTGTAGACGATTAGGACGCACGGCGGCCTGATTTGACTCCGTTCGGAAGGTCGGCCTAGAATCCGCTCCAAGCTGAGGCTCGGGTCGAGAAGAGGGCGTGAGGAGAACGGTCGAGGTTATTTCCCATACCGGACCTCATCCTGCGTGGTGGCCATTCCGAAGAGGGCCCATAGCTCAGGTGGTTAGAGCGGCTGACTCATAATCAGCTGGTCCTAGGTTCAAGTCCTAGTGGGCCCACCAGCGGAGACATTGCTTGCGCCTTCAAGTGCTTCGGCACTGATGGAAAGGATACGGTGAATCAGAAACTGTCCCCGCTCATCGAATTACAAAAACTGGATCTCCGGATCATGGAGATCACTGACATTCGAAGAAAAATCCCGGAACGCCTCCATGTTGCTGAAACTCCGCTTCGAGAAGTCGCGCAGACCCTGACAGACACGAAAGCCGCAGTCGATGCGGCTACCAAGGAACGACGTGCGCATGAGAAGGATCTCGAAGTACACGAAGCGCAGACGGAGAAGATGAAATCACATGCGGCGAGCTTGAAGACCAACAAGGAGTATCAGGCACATCTGTTCGAGATTGAATTGGCGAACAAGAAACGGGGCGAGTTTGAAGAGAAGATTTTGGTGTCGATGGACAAGATCGACGAACTCCAGAAGACCGCCAAAGAGCTGCAGGAGAAAAAACAGGCGCATGAGCAAGTATTCGCTCAGGAAAAACAGGGGCTGGATACGCAGGACAAGGAACTGGCGAAGGAGCTAGCACGACTGGAAACCGACTATCGAGACGCGGCGGGGAAAGTGGAGAAGAGCCTCCTTGACCGGTACAACCAAGTGAAGGCTACCCGAAAGGATCAGCCATTGGCTGCCGTCCGTGATGGCATGTGTGTCGGATGCCGCTTGCAGATCCCACCGCAACTCATCGCCCAGGTCAGGCGATCAGACGATCTCCACCTTTGCCCCTATTGCAGACGGATCCTCTACTGGGAAGGGGAACCGGCGAAGGAATCCGCTTCGGCCCTCAGTGAAGCGAGAAAAGCGGATATGGAAGTGGGGGAGTCCGTTTAGGAGGATTACCCCGCCCGCTCCCCTTCTCCCTATTTGCCTAGCTATTAGGGATGATCCCAAGGGACTGCTGGATCCAATCCGATTCACGTGTATCGAGTCCGATACGCGTGGTCTTCGATTCATCCTCACAAGGTTTGTCTTCCTCTTCCTAAAAAACAACCACATCGCGTGCTTTTCTCGCCTGGCAAAGAAGTTGCTGCAGGTCCTTGAGTAGAGAAGTTTGCAATGCAGACCAGCGCTCATTGCTCTGCTTCCATGCTCAAGGAGGTGTCCCATGACGACCCCCATTACTTGCGATTTCGATCCGCCAGTCCGTAGGAGTTGGACCAAGTGGCTAGCAGAATGTTTTCTTGAACAGCTCGGAAGTCATCAGAGGTTCATGGACATCGATGTCCTACCAGGCGCCTGGGTGTCGAGGGGTATTTCAATCCGTCAACATTGGGTGGGGGAATCGAACGCTTCTCTCAGGTGAACGGTCCTCTCTCCGCCATCTCATCCAAGTGGTCGATCTGGTTATAGGACGGTGGTGGTTTACCAGAATTGCATATCCACGTTTCTTCTGTGAATAACTTAGACAAAATCATCGCCTTTCCCCTGTGGGACCAGGGCGAACCTGGCGATGAGGTCGGTGTGGTCATGAACTTTGCTAACCGTCTTATGACAGCTATACGATTGGAATGCCGCGAGCCGGGAAATGGCGAGTGCGTTTCAATAGTGACTGGCAGGGGTATGCTGCAGACTTTGGAAACCACTTAGGCTACGACACCACGGCTTCTAATGGTCCTCGAGATGCAACACCCTGTCACGCCAACGTGGGCATCGGGTCGCATACTATTCTGGTTTTGTTGCAGGACAATTGACAGAGGAATATACTTAATCAATCCATCTACAGTGAATGTGAAGCGCTTGATGTAAGCACACTTACCAGCACCGCCTTCGTGGTTTTGAAGTGCAGTTTGGCCACTGATCCCAGTCGGTCCTGCCCATGTTTCTTAATGACCATCTTGGCGGCGAGTTCGACCGCTGGGGAGGCGCCTTTGGGGAGGGTGGTTCCCACTTCACTTGAGAGCCGTTTCAGGCGGATCAGGAACTCTGCTCTTGCCAGGATCGACGCAGCAGCAACGGCCAGATCGGATTCGGCTTTAGGCCGCTGTTCCAGCCCGATCTTTCGTCCCTTTTCCTGCAGCGCGTTAAGAATCAGCCGTTCATCTCCGAACTGATCGGAGATCGCTCGCTCACAGGTGATGCCTCGTTCCAGCAGAGTCTCCAACGCCTTCGCATGGCCCCAGGCGAGCAGGCGGTTCAGGTTTTTGATCTTGGCGTAGAGTTCGTTGTACTTCTGCGGGCCGATGGCGATGACGCTATGTGGACAAATCGTCTTGATGTCGGGGGCCATTTCGAGCACGCGCCCATCGGAAAGTTTCTTGCTATCCCGCACCTCCATGAGCCGCAGTTCCCCTTGTGTGGTCGCATCCACAAACACGGCGGCGATGACGAGCGGGCCGAAGTAGTCGCCCTTCCCCGATTCGTCGATGCCGATGCGTTCGATGGCGTTTCGTGGATGGTGCACGGTTCTCACCTGGTGAGCCCCCTAGAAAACGTGCCTGGGGCGCGGTAATCTATCAATCGAATCCATGTTGGTCAATCTAGCATCGATCGTGCCTGGAGTATTTCCTGGAGGAATGAACATGCGGGCTCAGCGATTTACCCGTGCCGTGACGATCTGCTGTTTGATCGCAGGAGGGGTCAGCTTAGTGGGGTGTGAGACCAATCCCTATACTGGTCGAAGTCAGCTGTTGATGACGTCGGTTGGTCAAGAAATGCAGATGGGGGCCCAGGCCTACAATCAGGTGAAGAACGATCCCAAGATGAGACCCTCGCAGGATCCGCGCGAGATTGAACCGGTCAAGCGGGTGGCCGCTCGCATTGTTGAAGCGGCCAAACGCTCGAAGTATGCCCAGATGGCGCAACAGTTTCAGTGGGAAGTCACTGTGATCAAAGACGATAAGACTGCCAATGCCTTTGCTCTCCCCGGTGGAAAGATGGCGGTCTACACCGGCATTTTCCCGATGGCGAAGACGGAGGCCGGGTTGGCAGCAGTCATGGGTCATGAAGTGGTGCATGCCCTGGCCCGCCATGGTGCGGAGCGGATGAGCCAGGGGCAAGCCGCGAATGTTGGTATGCAGGTCCTAGGGGCAGCCATTGGGATTGGGAGCAAGAATCCCGCACTTGGTCAGGCAGCGATGGGGGCGCTGGGCGTCGGGGCGCAGGTGGGTGTGTTGCTGCCTTTCAGTCGGAAACATGAATCGGAAGCAGACTATATCGGCATTCTTCTTGCGGCCGATGCCGGGTATGATCCACGCGAATCCGTTGCACTCTGGGAACGAATGGGACAGGCATCGGGCGGCGGGGGACAGAGTGAATTCTTGTCGACTCACCCGAGCCATGACACGAGAATTGAGCAATTGAAAGAGTGGATGCCTGAGGCGATGGACATCTACCAGAAGCGAACGCCCATGCCGACGACTCCACTCCCGGAAGTTGGCGGTAGGTAGAGCCAGTATCGTTTGTTGCTCGTTATGTGTTGGCTTGTGACGGACCTGCGCCATTCTTTATACTAGTTCGGCGTGGGTGGAAGGCTGGATGGTTGCTCGGGGCTTCGGCACCGAGAGGAAAGTCCGGACTCCATGGGCAGGGCGCTGGGTAACTTCCAGGCGGAGCAATCCGACACCAGCACCACAGAAAACAAACCGCCGATGGCCAAGGCAACGGGATCCCATCTGGTTGCTACGGATCAGGTAAGGGTGAAACGGTGGGGTAAGAGCCCACCGCGGGGATGGTGACATCACCGGCACGGTAAGCGTCGCCCGGTGCAAGGCCAAATAGGAAGACAGGTCCCGTGCTCCTTACGGACTGCGGGACGCCGACTGGCCCGGTCGAGGTCTTCGGGTAGGTCGCTTGAGGTTCGAGGTAACTCGAATCCCAGAGAAATGATCATCCATGCAAAGGGGGAGACTTCTTTGCGGGACAGAATCCGGCTTATAGGCCCTCCATCTACGCACTTTATACAGCAAGCGTTTTTCCGAACCGTCGACACATTGTTCTGTGCGGTTGCTGGGTGCCCACAGGGCTATATTGACGCTCATATGTGGGAATGCTAGGATCAGAAATCTTTCCCCTTGATTTCAAACACATTTGTGCACGATGATGCGTGCTTCCGCGAGGGGTGCTGTTGTAAGGTCTCACGATCGAGGTTGAGCCTTATACACATGCGGCCAGAGGGAGGAGTGTCATGAAACTCACCGGTGCTGAAATCTTCATCGAATGCCTGAAGCGGGAAGGGGTAAAAACCCTGTTCGCGCTTCCCGGCGGAGTCGTGTTGAAGATTTTCGATATGCTTCATCAGCAGAAAGACGTGGAAGTCATCTTGACGCGCCATGAACAGGGTGCAGGTCATATGGCAGAAGGCTATGCCAAGGCGACGGGAAAGGCGGGCGTGTGTCTCGTCACCTCTGGTCCCGGGATGACCAATGTCATTACGGCATTGGCCGATGCCTATATGGATTCGGTCCCGGTCGTGTGCTTTAGCGGTCAGGTCCCGACGAGCTTGATCGGGAATGATGCGTTTCAGGAAGCAGACAA
>NZ_JBLFBO010000078.1:0-7510 GCF_047338595.1 Nitrospira sp. BLG_1 | reverse complement strand
GCAGCCGGCTGTTAACCGGCTGGTCGCAGGTTCGAGTCCTGCCCGGGGAGCCACTACACTGTCATCGCAACAAATTTTCAACCTTTTCCCCGAAGGATCTCACCTCTCGGGTGATCTTTCCTGATCAGTGGGTTACATTGTCTCTCATGCCCTGCCCTCTGGTTAACCAAGGCCTGGCGGCGAGATCCTACTTATATACCGGCTTGTTGGAGCGTGACAGAAATCCTTTGGTCCTCCCCAACCGGAACAACATGAGATCCTTTCGCACGGCTGTTCAAACTCGCAGCTATCTCGATGGCGACACACGCTCTATCGTGCCCGTCCGGCCACTCCACTTTTCAGGACAATTTCGCAAATATGATCCAGGCGCTCAATGTGCTCGTATGCAGCCCAGGGATCCATAGCCACCGCACACACGCCGTGATTCGCCTGGCCCACAATATCAAAAGCGATCACGCCATCACCCTGCAACCCAAAACACTCTGACGTCGCATCAGCCAGTTCGCGGGACAATGCCGGAAAGGCAGGAACCGTCCGGCCCACTCGTGTATAGCGTGAAATTTCAGGAAATTCGGCACTGATGGCCTGAAGGTCAATCCCGGCATAAATGGCGGCCACCACATGGGTTGCATGCACATGGACGACGGTTCGTGTGCGTCTGGAGTCCCGCTGCAGATTCCAATGCATCCAGAGTTCTCCGGATGGCTTCTGCTGTTCGTTGACTTTTGGTACGCGCAGACCAGTCTCAGGATCACTGACAATCTCCAATCGAACTACATGTTCAGGGTGTACGATCGTCTTGCGCCAACCGGATGGGGTGATATACAAGTACCGGCCTTCCCGCTTTTTCATACTGATGTTGCCGTCCCTCGTGGTAATCCACCCTCTCTCATAGCAACGTCTCATGACATCCCCTATAGCCGTCAGCATAATCCCTCCGCTAGAATGTTTACCTGAACGCCATCCATATCTTACTTATTGACACGATAATAAATTGACGCTAAGGCTCTCCACACCTCATCCGCCTCAGGAAGGAAGCGTACCATACTTGATACTATGATGAACCCTACCGTGCTGGAGCTGGCATTGTCCTTTCGGCCTCCACTGCCCCTCAAAAATGCTCATCTCATGACCCTGATACCTCGCTATGTGCCGCGAGAGACATCTCTGGCAACCATGCCTCAGGAATCGCGATTCTTTTCCGTTGCGCCACAGTCACAGCTTCAAGGATTCTGCCATTGGCGGGACGATCGCAAAGCCTTTCCCACTGTCGTCCTGGTCCATGGCTTAGAAGGCTCCAGCGAATCGCGATACATGCGGGGGATCGCAGCCAAAGCCTTCCATGCTGGGTTCAACGTCATCCGCCTGAACCAACGAACCTGCGGTGGAACCGAACACCTTTCTCCGACGCTCTACAACAGTGGTCTTAGCAGTGATTACCGGGCTATCGTGAAGGAACTCATTCACCATGATGGTCTCGATCGAGTCTGGCTGGTCGGCTATTCCATGGGTGGCAACCTTGTGCTCAAAGCGGCTGGCGAGCTAGGACGGACCGAACCGGCTTTGGCCGGAGTGGCCGCCGTATGTCCGAACATCAACCCGACCATCTGCGCCCGTGCCCTGGAAGAACCACGTAACTGGATTTATCACCGTCATTTCGTCACGAGGCTGAAAGCGCGCTTACGACGAAAAGCCTCACTATTCCCTGGGAAATGGGATCTCTCCATGCTTGGTCACATCACCACCATCAGTGAATTCGATGACTGCTATACCGCCCGGGACGGCGGTTATCGGGACGGCGCCGACTATTACGATCGGGCTGGATCGCGACACGTGCTCGATAAAATCGCGGTGCCGACTCTTATCATCACGGCACAAGACGATCCATTCATTCCTTACACCATGTTCACCGAAGCGAAGATTCAGGAGCACCTCCAGATCGCTGTGGTCGCGCCTCATTATGGGGGTCATTGCGGGTTCTACCAGAGTCGACGACAAGAGGAAGATCCCTACTGGGCGGAGAACCGAATCCTAGATTTTTTACGCGGCATGCGATTGAGCCGGTCATGAAGCATGAGTGATACCACCCTGCCACTGCCAAGACCTACCTACGACACCCTCCACGCGCTGAGCTGAGAGTGCCGCAGGCAAACTGCCCCCCTACTTGAGAAAACTGAAGCCACAATTGAGAACAACCGTCGTATGGGAGGCAGTCAGGCAATACTGGGTTCGAGATGCGTCCGCACCTCGTCACGGTATGTCCGAAACGGGTCCGGCATTGGGAAAGGGGCATGACCTCGGACTTGAAAAATTGACCAATTGATCACATAGGCGGGAAATAGCCCATCAGGGTTCGCAATTCGATCTGCATCGGTAGGCCGCCCCCCTTCTAAGAGATACCTGACCAACGCACTGCGCCCATAGGCGCGTGTATTCTTGGGGGCCTCCTCCGTCGCAATCTGAATCAACGCATCAGTCGTCATGCGAGGAACCCGTCCCTCCTCCACAAGCCCATAATAGAGCCCCTTGGCCGGATTCAAGTTGTGATACTCTAAATCCAAACTCTTGAGCAGAGGATCGCTCCAGTCCAATCGTTCCGCTTCTCTGAAACATTCCAGCAACCAAAGCTTCGATGCCCAATCCACACGGCCAACCAGCTTCTGATAATCCCCGCGCAGATCGTTGAGGACCGACGCCCATTGTGCAAGGACCCAATCAGTTTCCTCATCCTGTCCCTGACAATGCCGCATCGCACAATCAAGAAACTGTTCCTGAATATCAAGAGCCGACATGGTTCGTTGAGACTGAAGTCGAACGACCCAGTTCCGCTCTTGGTCCTGGGAGATTTCTTGTAGTGCCTCCACCGGTTCATCAATCTCCAAATCCTGAGGGGCATGCCCTTCCTCAATCAGCTGTAAGACCAAGCCGGTCACACCAAGTTTCAACGCCGTCGCATACTCAGCCATATTGGAATCGCCCAAGAGCAAATGGATCCGACGAAATTCATTGGGGTCGGCCAACGGTTCATCTCTCGTGTTCACAATCGCCCGATTGTGCTGTACCCACTCGAAAAAATCATTGACGATGTAGTCGCTCCGTTGGGAAATTTGAAACGGCAGGTTCGAGCCACCTCGAGCACCGACGGTTGCACGTGGAACAATCAATCGATCCACCTGAATCCAGGCATCCTGCGGACTAGCGGCACCGATACGCCCGGCTCCGGTAAAGATCTGTCTGGTGACCAAAAACGTCACGAACGGCGCCAACCCACGCCTTGAAAACGGAAATCGACGAGAGACAAGATAATTTTCATGTGAGCCGAAGGTCGCATCCGTCTCATGGTCGATGTTGTTCTTGATCAGCGATACGTGCTCGGACAAACCAAGATCTCCGATCGCCCGCTGCAGCAAGAGATCTCCGGCACGGTCAGACGCCACAACATCTGTGAGGGAGTGACATTCGGGAGAGGCATACTCTAAATGTCCCATATCCAGGTAGATCCGGCCGCCGTTCGTGATAAATCCCCCATTTCCAGGCGGCTCATCATGGCCGCGATGGTGGAGATCCAGCACTCCTCGACGCTGAACCTGGAACAGATGATTTCTGATGTGATGGGCAAACCAGGTTGGGGAATGGTCAGGCCGATCCTCGTGGATCAAGAGCCCGTACTCGGTTTCCAAACCAAAAATTCGATGCAACATATGCTTACGTGAGTGCCGAACTCAGGTCCTTGGGAAGCAACGTCTCCAACTCACCAGCCCCGAGTGTCCGATACTTGGAGGTTCCTGCCACATGGCGATCCAGCAGCGCACATTCGATGGACTTTTCCTGCATGCATTGGCGCACATGGGTCATGAGGGTCGGAGAGTCCGTCACCAGCTGATCGGAACTTCCCTTCGCGTCCTTCGGATCCCCTCCAGTGTCATCCGTGTGCCGCTGCGCTCGATCACCGACTGCCCAGGTGTGAATCGCAAGATCCACGGCGTCTTTCAAGGACACACAAGACTGCGGTCGAAGATACTCCACCATCCGCTGCTCAACCGACGCGCTTGCCGCAAGGACTGCATACCGGCTCTTCTCTTCGAACACGCCGTCATAGGTGATCGTGAGGAAACCATCTTTCCCAACTTTCTGGCTCAGCTCAGCCAGCATGATCTTCACGATGAACGGAGCTTTAAAAACCTCCTCAAACGCCTGCTTGACGACCGGTGCAATGCCGTACTTGACGAGGCGACTCCCCGTGACATCAGAAGCAGAGCGGTTGAATCCTTCGACATGAGCCATTTCCAACAGAGTGAAGCGTAACTTCTCGAGATCAGCCGGGTGTCCCATGCCCCCGAATGCAAGACGGTCATAGATTTCATATAACTTGGGGGTGCCTTTACTCATCGTCATCAGGAGAATCCCCTGCTCGCATGCCACACCCACCACCGGGCTCCCCTGCGCAAACTGCGCATCAAGGTACTGTCGGCGATTTCCGACTGCTTCGACCCACCGATAGGGTTCTTCGTACATAGCGTGACGACCTTACAAGCCTTTCGATACGTGTGATTCAAACAACGATCGGAGATGTGGATCCGACATGGCCGTTACACCATCGGATGTGATCAACTTCACAACCGGATACAGCCCGGCCTCTCGATTCACACCACCGGTCGCACTATCGAATTCGGCAGCGCACGTGAGCAGCCGCAGCGCCTGAATGGCGGCCTGCTCTTTAGACATCGTACTCAGGGGCTGCTCACTCCAGGTATTCACATAATGAAGAATGCCTCGAATAGTGGGCGAACCAGACCCCGACACGGCGTACTCCACTCCCTCAAACTCTGCGCCAAGAATGTCGTAGAAATAAATCTTTGCGGCCTCTTGTTCGGCATCGTATCCGGCAAAGATTGGAACGACAGCCCCAGTCCCCGCCAGGGCTGCCGGAACATTTTCCTTCAGAAGCTTAGACAGGGCTCGAAGCTTGCCCTCAAAGCTGAGCTCCTGAAGTTGTGTCCGCCGATAGTACTTGAAAGAATGCTCGAGAATGCGCACCATCTCATACGCGGTGGCGGGAACCCCTGCAATCGCCATGACGCTATGTCGATCTATCTCCAAGACCTTGTCGGTCCTGTCGTACATGACCATGTTGCCGGCTGTCGCACGACGATCCCCGGCCACCAACACCCCATGATGATATTTGAAGGCAAGTATCGTGGTGGCGGTGGTCAGAGCCTGCCCCACTCCGGCTTGTCCGGGCATTCCCAATACATACCCCTGGTCCTTCAGTAGCTGGTAAAAATCACCCTGCATCCTTAACCTCGCTCCAGTAAAGGGTTAGGGGTGAAGGGTGAAGAGAGCCTCTGCCTCTTCTCACACCTTACGCCTTACCCCTCACCAATCTATTGCCCTGTCCGCTGCCGGTATCGTTCCGCTTGCTTCGGATCGACTCGGCGCATCCGCTTCAGAAGGCTATCCTTATCGGGTGATCCGGTTTCTGGACGACGTGGCCCCCCTCCATCTTCCAGAGGACTGGGAGATTTCGGCATGGGATCGCCTGGCCCTTCTCGTCGTTCTGGCATCAAGCTGTATTTCATACGTCCCTATCCTTTCCGTGGGCCCAGGCGGCCAATGCATCGGCCGGCGACTGGGCCGTCTTGAAGAGACCAATACATCGCGTCACCTCTTGCGGATCAAAGAGGTCGCGCATGTCGAGTGTACGGGATCGGAGACCGTCGGTAAACCGGACCTGCTCCCACTGAATCGACTGAATCTGGTCCGAAAATTTCTGTACGCAGAGACCCCGTAACCCGCCACGTGTGTCGACCGGACCATTTCGGATCGCCGCTTCAATCACGTCATCAGTCGTCAGCCGCCAGGCTTTCCCCTCCGCTTCCAGGCCCATGTAGAGGCCCATCTGAGGATCAATATTGTGATATTCCAGATCCAAACTGGCCAACCATGGATCGTCCCAATCAATCCACTCTTCCCGCATAAACGTTTCGAGCAGCCATTGCTTCGTCACCCAATCCACCTTGCCGACCAATTGTTGCCGATTTTTCACCAGCAACTGCAACGTCTCACCCCATTCCTGCAAGATCCAATCCGATTCCGCATCGCGACCGGAGAGCGTCCTCCTCGCGGCTTCATAGTACTGTACTTGTATGTCCACCGGCGCGATCGTACGTCCATTTTTTCGTCTCACCACCATTTTGAGGTCTGGATCGCGTGAGATCTGTTTGACGGCTGCCACCGGCTGCTCCAATTCGAGATCGGGTACGGCCTCCTGTGCGATCATATCGAGCACCAACTGTGTCGTTCCCACTTTCAGCACCGTCGCATACTCGCACATATTGGCATCGCCGATGATGAGATGGAGCCGACGATACCGTTGGCGATCCGCATGGGGCTCATCTCTGGTATTGAGAATCGGTCGATTATGCATCGTATCGACGCCCAGCTCTGCCTCCATAAAGTCGGCACGCTGAGAAATTTGGTACGGCCCCGGAACATAGGGTGATTCTTGTGCCTCGGTCCCGACCTTCCCGGCACCGGCGACGACCTGCCGACTTACAAGAAACGGCACTATGCCGGCCACCAAGGCCGGAAAGGGAACAGCCCTGGGCACAAGATAATTGTCGTGGCATCCGTAACTGTGGCCATGGAAATCCGTGTTGTTTTTGTAGAGCCGAACATGCGCGCCACCAAGTCCTTCGTTACGCCGCTGAGCCGCACGGTGGACGATCCGTTCTCCTGCTCGATCCTGCGCCACCAGATCGCGAAGCGTTCGGCATTCGGATGTGGAGTATTCCGGATGCGTATGGTCGTTGTAGAATCGTGCCCCGTTCGGCAAAACAAGGTCGCTTTTCATGTCATGGAACGAGAAGAGGCGATGGGCATCGCGTCGTGCAAACTCATTTTCCTCTTTATCCTGTTGCAAGCCCGAGACTCGGAAACCGCGCGCATCTTCATGTGGATCCTCACCGGCATAATCCCACCGCCGCTTGAAAGAGGCGGCCAGATGAGCACGCACGAGTTCCATTGATTCGACCACCGGATCCATGTCCGGCACATCATCGCGTGTGATACCGTACTCGGTCTCAATTCCAAAAAGACGCATAGTAAGAGAGAAGTAAAAAAGAAAACGTGAAGAGACGGTCAGACTCGCTCATAGCGCCAGACCAGTCAGTTCCTGACCTTTCTCATCCTCAGATGATCTGACTGGTGAGCCGTTCTTCAGCCTGACGGCCTCGCCGGAAGGACGAAATACCGACCACCTGCTCCGGATGATGATCGAGCAATTTCAGCCATTCCTCGGCGGCATCGTCCGGCGGTAACATGTCACCCTCTCGAAATTCCTC
Source organism: Nitrospira sp. BLG_1 (assembly GCF_047338595.1). NCBI lineage: Bacteria > Pseudomonadati > Nitrospirota > Nitrospiria > Nitrospirales > Nitrospiraceae > Nitrospira > Nitrospira sp. BLG_1. The sequence continues at coordinate 167 of NZ_JBLFBO010000078.1, read as the reverse complement.
GGACACGGCTACCCGAAGATCCTCCTCCAGCAATCCCGCCGGCTGCCCAGACTGAACCGTACGATCGATCGCCTTTTCTTTCGCCCGTTGAACGATCGACGCCAGGATTGCTCCACTGACAAGATCGCCGCGGTACAGCACCGTACTCTGACCACTTCTCAGCCTGA
>NZ_JBLFBO010000077.1:0-7556 GCF_047338595.1 Nitrospira sp. BLG_1 | reverse complement strand
GCGGGCCCCCCGCCGCGTACGACAGCGCGTACTGGCCCAGATTACCTAACAGCGCTGCCACCCCCACTCCGGCCGCGACACGCCCCGTCTGCCCTAAAAATTCGCGCCGCGATGGGCCGGTCGATGCTGTGGGAGCTGTGCTATCTGGGGTGCCTGGGACTTCCTGAGGCAGATTGTTATCCATTGTGCGTCTCTCCTTCTCGCATGCGGTGAGGTGCCTACTGCCGGTCAATGCCGTTTTAAGCTAATACTGATCTCTGAACCGATCGACCTCCTGGCTTTTCCAACTGCCCGACTGACACTCTTATCCATCCTCTTCATGCGTCGGTAGCCGTTGTGATAGCTACCTTAGACCTGTTCTTTCTTGGATACTGCGCGAATCATCTTGGCCATGTTGTGGTGCGCAACATCTCACAACCATTGCCATCGATCTATCGGGGAAATCCTGAAAGAATGTCGGAAGATCCCCGATGAAAACTACTGAGGATCAGTAAAACCCCGAAATCAAATGAATCAGCTAGTGGACATGCCTCGTTTCCATCACAATAATGAGATTGAGGCTGCCAGGGAGTCCGATAACGTGGCCGGCGCACAAGAACCTTCTCTCCACAACTACGACGAACGTTGGGCGGTGGCTCGACTCGGAGTGCCGTACCGCAGAACATACACAAGATCTGCTGGGAAAATGGCCTAGCGCTTAAAGGTGGCCACGGCTTCTTCTTCCGTGTTGCACAACTGGATACTCTCTCCATAGACGCGGTTCAGCAGATTGAACCCGCTGGCATCGAGCGCCTCTTTGACCATTCCCTTCGCAGCGGCGATTTTCATCTCTCCTTGCACGTTGTTGAGCTGCTTGCAAGCCAGAATCAGGACCCGGATCCCGCCGCTGCTGATATAGTCAACATCGGCCAGGTTGATCACGACCTTTTTCGCACCGGAGTCCACAATCTTTTTCATCTCCCGATATCCTTGTTCGGCCGTGGTGGCGGAGAGGCTGCCCTGCATCTTGACGAAGATGACCCCAGCCTGCTCGTGAGAGGTGACCGTCAATGTGTGTCTGGTTCCTTGATCCATAGATTACGCTCCTTTCCTCTTTGAATGAATGCACCTCCGTCCTCGTGTGATCCAAATCTCTCAACAACCCGACGGAACCTCTTTCCCTGTTCTTCTTTGAAACACCTGTCCTCTTGAAGCCTGCCCAACGGCACCCACCATGGCGTCAGAATTCTTCCTTCTTGGTGCAGAGATAACGGATACGGTACCCTGAGTATGCAACATGCCAGAAGCTCAGAAGAGAGACGTATCGGGGAAACCCTGAAAAGAAGGCAGAAAGCCCCCGGGGAGAACATAGGAGCTCATCGAACGATACGGAGAGAGAGACCGAAGCGGGTTAAAAATCTGGTTGGATCAGCCCAACTCGCATCGCGAATCGGACCAACCCCGGCACATCGTGAATTTCAAGCCGTTCCATCAATTGACTTCTGTGTGTTTCGACGGTTTTCACGCTCAGGTTCAGGCGGTACGCGATGTCTTTCGTGGTTTGGCCTTCCGCGATCAATTGTAAAATCTCGCGCTGGCGCCCGCTCAGTCTGGTCAACGGACTGGACGGCGCTCCGGACTTATTTCGATAGGCCTCCACGGCGTACTTAGCAACAGCGGGGGTCAAATAGGTTTCGCCACGACTCACTGTTTTGATCGCCAATTCCAATTCTGCCAACTCAGCCCCTTTCAATAGGTACCCTGACGCACCGACCTGCAACGCTTGGCTGAGGTATTCTTCGTTGGCATACATCGACAACAGGATCACGCGCGTGGTCGACGATTCCTTGACAATCCGGGACGTTGCATCGAGTCCGTTCAAGCCCGGCATGGCAATATCCATCAGGACGAGATCCGGAGCCTCCATTTGCACAAACTTGACGGCTTCCAACCCATCCCCCATATCCGCGACAACTTGAATGCCTTCGACTTTTTGCAGAAGAGCCTTCATACCGGCCCTCACCAAGGCATGATCTTCCACGATAAGAAGCCGGATATGGCTCATGGCAATATGACCTCCGTCGGTACGTCCGGCTTGATCAGCTCTTGTTCGGCAAGCGAGAAACTCAATGCGAGCCTGGTCCCTTCACCCGGCACCGACGAAATCACCAAGCTCCCGCCAGCCAGCCGTGCACGCTCTTCCATACCAAGCAATCCGATGCTCTCTCCGCTCTGTGCCCGTCTTCGTGCCAGTATCACATCGAATCCGACACCATCGTCTTGGATGACGAGAGTCACATCCTCACCTCGCCGGCGCAGCGTCAGATCGATCATCTTCGCCTGTGAATACTTCGCGATGTTGGTCAGCGCCTCCTGCGCGACCCGGAAACAGGTGACCTCCATGGGAATCGGAATTCTCCCGTCCATCTCCTCAACTGCGAGCGAGAGGATCCAGCCATTTCGCGCCGCCTGCCGGTTGGCATACCATCGAAGTGCCGGAACCAATCCCAGATCGTCAAGAATCGACGGTCGCAGATCAAGCGCCAGCGTGCGCACTTGAGTCAGCAACTGGTCCACCAGCTCAAGGCTATCCGTGAGCGGGCTGAAACGGGTATCCCTGACCTCGCCATGCTGGATATCTTGCAAGTCAATTTTCAGCGCCGTCAGCAACTGTCCGACCTCGTCATGCAGGTCGCGTGCAAGTCGGCTTCGCTCCTCTTCCTGCACTTGCATCAGTTGGCTGGAAAGTATTCGCAGGGAATGGTTGGCGGCGCTTAATTCGGCAGTACGCTCCAGCACCTTCATTTCAAGCGCTTCATGTGCCTGTTTCAGGAGTGTCTCCCCCTGTTTCCGCTCGCTGATATCGCGAATAACTTGCGATACCCCTAGAAACTGACCGACCGCGTCCTTGAGCGGCGATAAGGTGACCGACACATCAATATATCGGCCGTCCTTGCTCAACCGTACGGCATCATAGTTTTGGATATCATGCGTTCCCCGCGCGGTGGCCAGCTCCCAGGCTCTGTCACGAGAAAGATGGCTAGGAATAATCGTGAGGATCGAGCGGCCAATCATCTCGTTGGCCGTATAGCCAAAGATGCGCTCCGCGCCTCCATTCCACGTCGTGACAAATCCGTCAGGTGTCACACTCAAAATGGCATCGCTGCTGCTCTCCATGATGGCCCCCAGTCGTCTGGTGGCATCATCAAGTTTCGCTTTCCTCGCTCGCGCCACGAGCCACGCCGCAATCCACAGAAAAGCTATGCCCACAACACGATTGAAACCGGCAATATCCACCGAGATGACTGGAGGTGATAGCGTGTGCCCGAGGTACGCGAGAACGGTTCCAATGGCCGCAACAAGATACGGGGCAATCGGCCACTCAATCCAGAGGGTCAAGATCGCACTAAAGACATCCCCGACAACCCAGATCGCATATCCCCACGGCATGAATACGTCCAGCAGGAACGTCACGGCCAGAATCAGCGGAATCAGTGCACGGGCATAATTACCGTTCATCACATACCAGCCCTGTCAAGAACACTGCAGACTATCAATCATAGACGCCTGTCTGTCGAAGCAGCACCTACCTCCCCATTAACGCCCGTATGATACTCCACTACCGGGACCGAGATCGAGACTGAGAGGAGGGATTCAGAAAGAGAACGGCCTAGCTGCTGACTTCGGCCGTTTGGCGATTGACGACCCAGACACCGGCGAGGATGAGACAGATTCCAACAATTTCAATCACACCAACAGCTTCCCCTAAGATCAGGGCAGACAGTCCAATCGCCGCTACCGGGGTCAGATTCCCCAGCACCGAGGCCCGTGACGGACCGACACCTTTCACGCCGAACAACCAGGCCTGTTGCGCCACCGCCGTTGCAAAGACGACAAGATAGCCAAGCGCCAGCCAATCGGAAGTAGTGACCGATCCTATTCCGGCATTCATCATTTTTTGATCGGTCCATAACAGCGGGATTTGAAGAACCGTGGCCACCATCAAGGTCGTCCAATTGACCGTCAAAGCCGATATGCGCTCCATAATCGTGCGGCTCCCGATGCTATAGAGCGCCCAGCTGACCACTCCGAGAAACACAAGCGTACTGCCCAGCAACGGCTGATCGCCGGCCGCCTGAAAACCCGCCACGGAGACCACACCAACCCCCGCGAAGGACAGCACCGCACCGGCCCAGACCGCGCGCAACGGCACATCCTTGATCAACATGGCTGAGAGCACTGTCGTCACGACCGGACTCGATCCGATGATCACACCACCAACTGCGCCGCTGACGTAGTTCAGGCCCATGAGGATGAACAGGTGGTTGCCCAATACACCAAGTCCCAGCAGGCCAAGCAGCCGAACATCGGCACCACTCATCCTCACGGCCCCACCCTCTTGGTACCACCAGGTCACAAGCAGAATCGCCAGCCCTCCGATATCGCGGAGGACCGAGGCCTCAACCGCGGAAAACGACGTGAGCGCCATCTTCTGCGCGACAATCGAGCCCCCCCAGATGGCCGCGGCAAGGACGACTGATCCATAGGCGACTGTTGTGGACGGTTGAGCCATGGTCAGTGGGATACCGTCGTTCCAACCTCCCCGTCAAGCAGTATTCTCCCGTCCCGTCATCGACTTGACGGTATTTACCTTTGTGCGTAGCCTGCGTCTAAGAGACAGGAGCAATCAACCGGGAGGTGTTCATGATTCGGAAACCAGGTCTACAAGGGTGGGTCTCAGTACTTGCAACCACGTCTCTTCTCCTCGCAGGCTGTACGACGGCGCTTGTCCGAGATGATGTCAGACATCCAAAAACTGAGGCCCATTGCTCAGGGTCTCAAGGTGTCGATGACTCCTCCATCGCCGTCCTGCCGGTCCCGGTGGTCGCTTTTGTCGTCCCGCATGTCAACCTCCATGACATCAAGGCTGACGACTATCTAAAACGATGCGGGGATTCAACGAAATTGATCAACCGGAAGGTCGAGGTGAACCGTACGGCTTGTATCCCGGCTGGATTGACTCGCATCATCACTCTCGGCATCTGGCAATGGTGTCCAGCCAGCATCTCATGGGAGGCGGATGTGAAGTCCTAACCCGCATGATTCATGACTCTTCCGCTGCAATCACCGCTCCGCTGTTGCGACAAGCCTGCGGCCGGCGGGCTCGCCCCTCAGACCCTCGACGTACTGCACGAGTACGGCTCTGGTCCTCCGGGCTCCGCGCGCCGGTCTCACGAGGCAGTTGGGCAATTTCGCCACGAACAGTCATGAATAGTGCGGGCTAACCCCTCCTGTCTCCTCCATGCTGTTGATCATCGATTCACTCTTGTGTGAAGTTGACACAGCTATTCGCAGTCTACCGAAAGCCGATCGCCACCTCCGGGCAAGCTGTCACATAAGCTCTCCCCGCCAGTAGTCCGAGAAGAAACGTGCCACAGCGCACTTGTGGTACCATAGCATCGTGACCGATATTGTGGTACCATAGCATCGTGACCGATATGATGGCCCCTAAGAATTGGATTGGATCGATCGTTCTTGTTCTGTTTGTCATCTTCCTCGGGATCGGATTAGCCTCGTGGAAATATGGATCACTGCAAACTGAACAGGCCGCATCAGCCAATCAGCCGGAACCGAGCGAGACCGTGACGGTCGCGGTCGCACGAACGATCGACCATCGACCGCACACCACGTCGATCGGAACCGTCCTGGCGCTTCGCTCGATTTCGCTGAAGAACGAGTTAGCCGGCACAGTCCGCGAAGTCCGCCTCACCCCAGGGCAAATCGTGGAAGCCGGAACCTTACTGGTGGCCCTCGATGTCTCGGTCGAGGAAGCAGACCTGCGCGCACAGGAAGCTCAGGTGGCACTCGCGAAAACGATTCTTCATCGCCGGCAGAATCTGAGTCAGGAGCTTGCCACCACGCAAGAGGAAGTGGATCGGGCACGCGCCGACTTGGACGTGGCCCAGGCCCAAATCGCCAGAACCAAGGCCGTCATCGCAAAAAAAACCATCCGTGCCCCATTCAAATCCAGGGTGGGAATCGCGGATATCCATCCCGGTCAATACTTGGACGAGGGAACACTCTTAACCACACTCCAAGGAGTGGGCGAAGCCGTGAATGTAGATTTTGCCGTCCCGCAACAGGTGGCTGGAGGGTTGCAGGCCGGCGACGCCGTTGAGATCTTGTCGTCCGTGACGGCCCCGTCCGTCACGGCCAAAATCGTTGCCGTCGATGCTCGTGTAGACCCCACAACCAGAAATGCCATGGTCCGCGCCAGAATCGCGGGGAACAGCCAGGTCCCAGCTCCCGGGTCATCCGTGCGGGTTCGGGTTCCCATTGGTGCCATGCGCAAGGTCGTCGCAATTCCCGTGAGTGCGATTCGCAAGGGACCTGGAGGCGATCAGGTGTTTGTCCTCGCGCAGGGCCAAGACGGCCAGACGAGAGTCCGTGCGCGCCAAGTCGAGACTGGACCCATGTTTGGTGACGACATCGTCATTCATGAAGGGCTCACCGTAGGAGAACAGGTCGCTGCGGTCGGGTCATTTAAGCTTCGTGACAGTGTGCTCGTCACGATTGCATCGACACCCCAGCATCCAGCGACGCACGCACAGCCCTAACTCACATTATTTATGAACACTTCTACTACAATCCGCTGATCCGCTGTTTCGACGAACCGTCATGAATAATGTGAGCTAAATCAGCGAGTCTTGATCTTTCCACACCATGAAGCAGCCATTCACCACCAGAGCTTTCACTGACGTCTTCATCGTCCATCCGGTCTTGGCCATCGTCGTCAACCTGGTGATCCTCCTCGTGGGATGGAAGGCATTGACCGCGCTCCCAGTCCAGCAGTATCCCACGATCGAGAACTCCCTGGTGGTGATCACGACCGTCTACTACGGAGCCAGTGCCGAAACCGTTCGTGGATTTATCAGTACCCCGATCGAGCGAGTGGTCTCGGCAATCAGTGGTGTCGATTATGTCGAATCGACCAGTCGGTCCGGTGTCAGCACTGTGACCGTTCACTTGAAATTGAACCACAGCAGCACCGCCGCCCTTGCTGAAGTCACAGCACGATTGCAACAGGTGCGGGCGGAACTGCCGCCGGAAGCTGAACCGGCTTCGATTGAAATACAGCGGGCAGATCGTCCCTATGCCTCTTTTTATCTCAGCTTCAGCTCACAAGAGCGCGCGGTTCCAGCCGTCACCGATTGGCTCCTTCGCACATTGCAACCACAACTGGCCACATTACCCGGGGTCCAACGGGTAACATTCGAAGGTGAACGGCAGATCGCTATGCGGATTTGGATCGACCCCGATCGTCTGGCCTCATTCAATCTCTCCCCCGGCGATGTCCAAGGTGCCCTTCGACGAAATAATTACCTTGCCGCCGTGGGCCGTACGAAAGGCAATCAGGTCCAGATTAATTTACTCGCCAATACCGATCTGCGCTCAACGACGGAATTTGAGGAACTGATCATCGCCGATCGAGACGGCGCCATCGTTCGACTGAGGGATGTGGCGCGAGTCGAGCGTGAAGCGGAAGAAGCGAACATCATCGCCAAATACGACGAAAC
>NZ_JBLFBO010000034.1:0-30287 GCF_047338595.1 Nitrospira sp. BLG_1 | reverse complement strand
CGTTCACTTTGATCCGCTCCAATGGGACTCAGCCACGTTGGCCAAGAGACTCAAGGCCTTACCGCGACGAGAACCAGGCCAGGCTGAACCACCAGGCATTCTCCATGAGATTCCCGTCTTGTATGGTGGCGAGTGGGGACAGGACTTGGAAGAGGTCGCCACGTTCGCCGGCTTACAACCCGCTGAAGCCATCGCGTTGCACGCCTCAGTGCCCTATCGCGTGTATATGCTCGGATTCATCCCAGGATTTCCTTATCTGGGACTCGTCCCCGAACAGTTGGCCATACCTCGCCGAGCAACCCCACGAACGAAGGTGCCGGCCGGATCGGTCGGCATCGCCGATCGCCAAACTGGGATTTACCCCACGGCGACTCCAGGCGGTTGGCGGCTCATCGGTAGAACACCGATCTCTCTGTATCGGAAGACGAGGACCAATCCGTTCTTATTGAAACCAGGTGATAGAGTCCGATTCAAACCGATTGTACGGGATGAGTTCGATCAGCTGAGCCGCGAGACTGAAACATGACGACCATTGATCTGAACAGTGATATGGGCGAGTACGACACCCCTGAGTGGCTGGCTCGTGAAGCCGAACTCATGCCACTGATTACATCCGCTAACATCGCCTGCGGCATTCATGCAGGAAATCCTGATCTCATGCGCCGAACTGCAACGCTGGCCTCACAGCACAACGTAGCCATCGGTGCCCATCCAGGATTCCCCGATGCACAAGACTTCGGACGCCGGGATCGTCAGACTTCTGCAGAAGAAGTTGAATCGCTCGTCTCCACACAGCTAAAACATTTCGCCGATGTGGTGGCATCTGAGCGACTGACGTTCACCCATGTCAAACTACATGGCGCGCTCTATAACCTGGCAGCGAAAGATCCCTCGGTGGCCGATGCCGTTGCACGAGCCGTGACATCATTCGATCCTCACCTGCTGCTGTTCGCCCTAGCTGGCTCAGAACTCGTAAAAAGCGGGAGAACTGCCGGACTGACCGTGATACAAGAAACATTCGCCGACCGCGCCTACAGGTCTGACGGCACATTGGTTCCTCGCTCGCAACCTCATGCGCTGTTACGGACCGAGAACCAAGTTCGTCGGCAATTACGCGAGATCCTCAACGGCTATGTCACGAGTATTGACGGGCAGCGAGTACTCATCCTGGCCGACAGCCTGTGCGTTCACATCGACACTCCCCAGGCGGTTGAGTTCCTCCAGCTTATTCGTCAAGAGCTTGATTCGGCTGGTATCCGTATTGCCAAGCCGCTCCAGACATGACGGCACTTCAACCAGCAGAGATCCTTGTGGTCAAGGGCGGGTGGCTGACCACGGTACAAGACCTGGGACGCTACGGCCATCAGCACGATGGCGTGTCGGTCTCGGGAGCAATGGACTCTTTCTCCACGATCGTCGCCAATCGGCTCGTAGGAAACTCGGACCAAGCAGCAGTACTTGAACTAACCTTGAAGGGGCCGGAGCTCCAGTTTGAACAAGACGCAGTTATTGCCATCGCTGGAGCTGACCTCTCCCCAATGCTCGATGGTCGTTCCGTTCCGATGTGGGAACGCATGCGGATTCCACGCGGAAGTCGATTACGCTTCGGTGTGCCACGAGCCGGAGCTCGTGCCTATCTCGCGATCGCCGGCAGCATCGACGTCCCTCTGGTGCTGGGCAGTCGCGCAACCCATTGGGCAAGTGACACAGGGGGACTGCATGGGAAGCCGCTGAAACCAGGAGATATCGTGTGTGGTGGACGGGCACGACCATTCGTCAACCGGCGAAGAGCCGCCAGACTCCCCGACCCGCTCCGCCCTCGCTACGAACACTCCGTCACCCTTCGTATTATTCTTGGTCCGCAGGGGGATTACTTTTTGAAGAAGTCGATCACAACCCTGACAGGCTCTTCCTATACTGTCTCTCCACAATCCAATCGGATGGGGTACCGGCTGACCGGACCAAAAATCAACCCCAAAGGGTCGACTCCGTTCATCTCAGACGGCACAGCCACAGGAGCACTACAACTACCGCCCGATGGGCAGCCGATCCTTCTGATGGCCGACCGGCAGACCACCGGAGGCTATCCCAAGATCGCGGTCGTAATTTCTGCAGATCTTCCCCTTGCCGCACAACTGGCTCCCGGAGACTGCATTCGATTTGTTCTGTGCACTGTGGCTCACGCTCAGCGTCTGTTACGAATGCAACGTGCCCAACTCGACGCAGAGTTACCACCGTGAGACGGTCAGTCGCAGCAGATGGTCCCACTGAGCCACCATGAATCTATTTCGATACTCCGTGTATCGAAATAGATTCACCGTACAAATCCTCCTCCCATCAGGCAACGAAACAATGCTCCTACTTTTCCACTAGTCTCGAACATTCATTGTGGCAAACTACTTGCTTGTGCCACTCTAAATAGAATAGATAGTTGCACTAGGTGGCCGATAAAACAAACCCTGTAAGGAATACATCACCGTGGTAACCCCATGAGAAATATCGAGAGCCGTACGGCTCCTGCTCCTGGAACCTGCTTCTCACGTTGGATACCACGTAAGGCCACTCTGATAGCCTGGCTGACCGGTCCAATTCTCTTACGCCCCCTCAACGCACTACTCCGCCGTCTGGCGCCGATCCTCACATTCGGCCGACGTGTCATCGTGAGTTGCCATGCCGATGTCGTGGATACGTTGGCTCGCGATTCGGAATTTACAATCTCGGAAATCAACGCTGAGAGAACCAACCGTGACAACGGCCCTTTTGTGCTCAGCATGGATCGTTCCCTTCAGCACGATCGGGAAAAGACGCTCCTCAATAGTGTGATGAAACGGGAGGACATCGACCGGATCCGTGACATCGTCACCGATCACGTTCAGGAATGCCTCGATCGAGTCAACAGGCAAGGATGGATTGATACGGTCAATGACCTCACAAGGCGTGTTCCGCTCCGAGTGGTGGGAGAGTATTTCGGGGTGCCTGGCCCAGATGATACGGTGATGCTTCGTTGGATGCGCACACTCTTCCACGATCTGTTCCTTAACCTGACCAACGACAAGGGCGTCGCACAGAAAGCCGTCACCTCGTTCGAGGAAATGCGCCCCTACCTGTTGGGGTGGATCACTAGAAGAAAAGCAGAGATCACATCCAATCCAGACCAGACCAATGACGATGTGTTGACACGCATGCTCCACTGTCAGAGACAGCCAGAAATGGAGTGGTTGGACGACGATTGTATCAGGCGAAATATTTCCGGCTTGATCGTCGGCGCAGTCGATACCACGAGCGCTGCTGCAGCCAAAGTCATTGATCAACTCCTGCGGCGACCAAAGGAATTGCACGAAGCAAGACAAGCCGCGCACACAGGTGATGAGGCTACCCTGGGGCGATATGTGTGGGAAGCCCTGAGGTTCAATCCCCACAATCCGATCATCATTCGATATGGCCAGCCTGGATCCGTGCTCGGACAAGACGGATCGTACCCGCAAAGACTTTCGGGAGGGCAGACGGTCTACCTCGGAACACTCTCTGCTATGTTCGACCCGGCTGCGTTCCCCGATCCCGGAAGTTTCCGAATCGATCGGGACCCAAAACGCTATCTTCACTTCAGCGCCGGCCTCCACGCCTGCCAAGGTCGATACGTGAGTGGAATCCAGATCCCGTTGATCGTGGCAGGCATTCTTCGGTTGGCCGACGTACATCGCGCCCCAGGCTGGGATGGCCGCATCGCCTATGACGGCCCATTTCCAGACCGGATGATCCTCGAATTTTCGGTATAACACAATGGAGTAAGAACAGAGGAGGCCCTTTCATGCCGGATCAATCAGCATTCGCGGCTCTGTTCCCTGTGAGGGATGAGAACGTAAAGCCCTTACAGAAACTGCTGAATGCCGTGGGTCAGAACATTACGAAAGAACGGGAAGTCCTCATGGACAAGGTAGAAGGACTTCTTCCATCCACGCCGACACGACCGAGAGAACGGTGCTTTCTCGAGTTTCACAAACTGACGACTGTGCATTTTCTCCGCTGGGTGCTACTGGAACCAGCCATGGACGCTGAGGGAAGACGAATCAGTGCCAGTCTCGCCTTTGCAACCGACTATGACGGTCCTCTGAATGCGCATATCGATGAACTCATTACAGTAGCCGGTCCTGCATTGGACGCGATTTTCTCATTCTGCGACCCCGCACCCGCAACCGGCGCCATAAAGCCGTATCTGCTGGCTGCCCAACGTCCTTACGAGGCATTCTACCGTGGACATCCTGGCCGGTCCGCCCAACAAATCTGGGGGACCTCGAACAACAGTGAAGAAGAATTGCGCAAAGCACTGGGAAAGGGGTTGGACGCATCCCCACCACCCGCCACTGCTGAAGACGCGGTGACCAGATTGCGAAGGTCTGCCGGTCAGAGCGGATGGAAATCATCCCCAAACGCTGGTGAGCCACAGAAGCCTTCTTTAGGATCACGATCTTCTTGGATATTTGCCGGTGCCGTACTGCTTTTATTCGTCCTCCTCTCACCCTCGTGGTTTGTCCGATGTGTCGTTGCGGGTGTGGTTGTCCTGATCCTGCTGATTCTGTTTATCGGCCTGTGGGGAACGATCTTGAACCTGCTCGACCGGCGTGACCAGGTTCGTGAGCGCCGTTTGCTCGACCAGCATGGGCCTCCGCCGGATCCTGATGGCTCAAAGGATCCCTATGTCTCCGATCGCAGCCGCAGGCGACTGATGATCGTCACCGATCTGGAAAACCGACGCGGCCTGATACAAAACCAAATGACCCACGTCGTCAATATCAAACCTGGACGGATGCGCCTGGCGACACTACGGGCAGTGTTGTGGGCAATCAACCTACTCGGAAGCAGAGTTTTCGTTGAGGGCAAGCTGGGCGACATCCCGACTATTCACTTCGCGCGATGGATCCTCATTGACGACAACCGGCGGCTGCTTTTCTTCAGCAATTATGACTTCAGCTGGGAAAGCTATCTTGGCGATTTTATCGACCTGGCATCGGACGGACTCACCGGCATCTGGTGCAACACGACCTTTTTCCCTCAAACCAGAATTCCCGCCTGGACGATCATTCCCCGTGCCCTCAGACTCGTTCTGTCCACCCAATCACGGACCGGGAACCAATCGGCGAAGCGCCTCTTCGAACAAGGGGCACGCCGAGAACAGGAATTCAAAAAATGGACACGTGACCACCAGGTACCAACCCAGGTGTGGTATAGCGCATATCCCCTTTTGAGTGTCGTCAACGTGAATAACAATACCGATATTGCTCGTGGACTGTTCGAATCGCACAGCAGTGCAGAGCTGAGCGAATGGCTGAGGAAGGTGTGAATCATGCCTGCAACACGATGGCGAACATCGAGTAATCGTCACGTTGCTATTTGCTATAAAGTGAGGTGAAGAATGGGACTCGCTGGGGACTTTGACGTGGAGTTTCGCGACATTCAAGGATTGGTGCAACGTGGGTATAAGGAGTTGCCTGCAGCGGAATTTGTCCTGCTCCAAGTGATTGACGCGAAGCGTGCACGGGCCTGGCTCTCAAAGCTGGCCGACCGCATTGAGCCTGCGACGGCAACCGGTCATGACAAGGCAGATCGCGCGAGTGCACTTCACCTCGCCCTGACCTATCAGGGACTACAGGCTCTCGGTGTCGGCAAAGAGCTTCTCGACAAGTTCCCCCTCGCCTTTCGCGAGGGCATGGCGACAGTGCATCGAGAACGCCTCCTTGGGGATCGTGGTGCCAGCAGTGCCGCCAACTGGCGTTGGGGTAGTGCGCCGTGTCAACCAAATGCGGACGAGGAAGGGCTCTGCGAGACAGACCCTAAGTTGCACCTTATTCTATTGATGTATGCCAAAGACGGCCCAACGTTATCTCACATAAAGAAATCGGTACTGGATGAGCTCGACATGTCCGGGCTGCATACCATCACCGGGCTCGACACCGTGTTCTTGGCCGGTCCCGAATGTGATCCTACCGGAAACCCGAACGGACCGAAGGAGCATTTCGGCTTCCGCGACGGAATCGCCCAACCACATATCGCCGGGATGCCATCACGGGAGGATGGTCACGCTATCCCAGGCAACATCATTCCCACCGGTGAAATTCTCCTGGGGTATGCCAATGCCTATGGCGAAATGCCGGAAGGTCCTACGGACGCGAACGGCCAAGGGTTCGGCCGTAACGGCACATTTCTAGTCTTCCGACAATTGCACCAAGACGTCGTTGGTTTTTGGAACTACGTAGCCCGACAAGCCGCCGACAAAGGGTATGGCCCCGTTGAGCTGGCGGCAAAGATGGTCGGCCGCTGGCCGGACGGTACACCATTGGTCGAATCTCCGACGGGCCCGCAGCCGACCTTGCAGACACACGACCGGTTTGTCTATGCCCGTCATCAAACACACCCAGATCCCTTCGGGTTTCACTGCCCGATCGGTTCACATATCCGACGGACCAATCCCCGCGATTCCTTGAACGATGACCCTCAAAAGTCAGTGATGCTGTCGAATCAGCACAGGATCGTCCGTCGCGGACGTTCCTACGGTAAACCATTGGTACCAAATATGGATCCGGCTAAGCTGATGGATGCTCCAGACGACGGCGCCGAGCGCGGGCTGCATTTTATTTGCCTGAATGCCGCAATCGACCGCCAATTTGAGTTCGTCCAGAACCTCTGGGCCAACAACCCAAAGTTCGGTGGACTCTATGACGACCCCGATCCCCTCATCGGCGTATTGGACGGTGAGCGATCTACCTTCACCGTGCAACAAGAGCCGGTGCGTTGCACCTATTCTGACATGCCTCGATTCGTACAGATGCGAGGCGGCGCCTACTTCTTCCTACCCGGTATCGCCGCCATCCGGATGCTGGGAAGCATGAAATGACAACAGGCTACTACGAACGTACGGATAGCGTGGGATTGCCTTCGGAGCGTGATCACCCAATGACTCCCAGAAGAATACTGAATCCATTCAGATACGCACTGCATCAAAAGAGATACACCTGCACAGTTCTTGAGACAGGCCACCGTCATCATTCTGTATAAATTTTTCCAATTCGCTCCGTATTCCGCTTGGCCCGTTCCTTGCTCAACCTAGGTGGTACTAGGTCGGGAGATAAGAAGATTGGAAACGACCATGAGCAGCGTTGGACGACGTCAAAGCATACAGAATGGACTTCTGCAGTACCTCCTCCCACTAAAGGAACAGGCCATGCGTACATCACTGTGGGTGAGCGTTGGGTGGTTGCTTCTGTTGCTCGTCGTCAGTCTGAGCGCCGAGAAGAACTCTGTGGGGCAACAGGCAGCAGTGGGTGCGGCGACCGGTCAGTCCTCCTGCCTGACCCCTGTCTCAAGTCCGGCTCACGATATTGCGCTACGATCAAACGTCAAACCAGGTGGGCGCTGTGAAGCTCTTGCCCCGGCTAGTCCACTAGGTCCACCAGCCTGCCAACAGGAAGCGTTCGTGCAGCCGAAGCAAACGATCGCGCTCTCGCAACGGAATCCAGTGGCGCAACCCCTCCGGCTGAAAGGAGACAGACGACATGGGCAAGCTGATGATCGAGGGAACACTAGATCTGTCACAGTTCTGGCCGATAGGAGAATCTGACGCCGATACGACCAAGATCGTGCTGACCGTCCTTCCTGGTGCCGTTCAGTATCAACCAACCAACGACGTGCCCAACCCCACCACGAAGTTTGACGGAGCCGGAGTCAAATTGTTTGGCCAGTTCAAGCCGGTCATCAAGAATGGGAAGATCACTGTCAGGCTACAGGGAGTCGATGCACCTGAACTGCACTATCAACCGCAATCCATGAAGGGGAAAAGCTACAAAGGTCAACCGTTTGGGAGCCTGAAGGGATCCGGACTGGTCAAGAAATATCGCCAGCGCCAAGCGGAAACAGCCACCGCCAAACTGGGCCAGTACCTCCGCACGTTCGGCACCTCCCCGCTTCCCTGCCGATTTCAGACAGCGGTGACGGATCCTGAAGGTCCGGCCGATGCCGTGGACAAGTACGGACGGTTCGTCGGCAACATACTCATCAACGAGATCGACATCAATCTAGAGATTCTCCGGCAAGGGCTGGCGATCGTGGCGCTGTATAACTCCATGCATCCAGCTGAAATGGACGCTTGCCTGGAGGCCTGGGCTCTTGGAAAAACCGCCTTGGAAGGGATTGCGCAATACCAGACCCGAACCATTGGTGAGTTCGACCCTCAACTCCTGTACCAGAAGCCGGCAACCGCCACGCTCACGCCGGAAAAGACCAAGAAGTTTATCCACCCCAAGCTCTACCGCCGCCAATGCACCTGGTGGGCCTATCGCAAACTCGGCACATTCAAAGGCGGCTTCGATACCTATCTCAGCCTGTTTCCGGATGATGTGTTCTTTGAACGGTCCAGCATGCGTGAGGAAGGATTCCTAGCTGCAACCCCGTTCCAGATCGAAAAGATGGTAAAGGCCGGTCGGCAAGTCATCTATGGCCCTGACGAAGTCGTCTTCAAAGAAGCCGGCTCACGACTGTTTACCGCTGAGGGACTGCCAATTGAAATGTGGTAATTTTTCCGGCAACAAAAACACCACCGATTCTCCACCGCCCTCCCGATTGCCACTCATCAGAGAGACCCACTCTGAATCTCTTTAGATACACCCTGAATCGAAAGAGATTCACCTCACCGTTCTCCTTCTACGCCACCATACGTAATTCTTCAGAATTCGCACTGCCAACACTACCTAGTTCCTGGTCCAGTCCTTGCTGCAGAGTCGCTCAACATTGAGTCAGTAAACAGACATTGCAGGCATAGATCCTGAAGACTCTATCCATTGATAGAGCCTTCAGGCCATCAAGTATGACCTGTATGGCCTCATTCCAAGGAGGGGGTCGCGCATAGAAGGGGCAAGTGTTATTGTCCCGCCCCCGAGAAGGAAGAGAGCGACATGACGATGGATTTTTGTGAGTCCCTTCCTCGACGATCAGCTGACCAGCAAAGAGGATGCACCATGCGGAACAATTACAGTACTTAGCGATAGATACCTTAATAGACCAGCTTCCGATGGCTCGGAGCAGAAGGGTCCTTAGAAGTTAGCACCCAAGACTGTCAGTGTTCTTGATCAATGGTTCATAACTTGGAGACACGTCATGCATGCCAGTCAACCCAAATGCTTCATGTTGGAACTCAGTAACCTTTTCCTTAACGGGATTAAGTATCTCTGGATTCCCATCTTTAGCATAGTCTGGCTGGGGGGATGCACAAACCTACAGGGTCTCCATCTCCACAATTCCGCTGACGAGGAGCTCGCGAGAAAAGCCAGCGACAGTTTTAAATCAGCCGATGTGGGGGCGTTCATTGAATCACAACGGAAGACACTCGCTGCAGTCAATGAGCGCGATCTGGCGGTCACTCGGCGCAATGTGATGGCCGAACGCGATGCCGCAATCATCACCGCACTAGGTGAAAAGCGAACGACTAAAAGTTTACTCGATCTCATCAATACCCGCCTAGCACGAATTGGGATTCCTTCTGATCCTAGCATGCTCAAGGTGCTGCATGCTTTGGAGGATGAACTTGAACAAGCCATAGTAAGCCGCGATATCTATCTGGCTTCAATTTCGACACGTAAATTAAGTCCCCCCTTATTCCCACCGACAACAGAAGACGAGAAAGCAATCAAGAACCTCAACGATCCTACGATTGAACTGCTTTTCAATAATTACAAAAACAGAGCTACTCAGTACCTTGGTCATCTGAAGGACTTGGAATCACAAACACAAGGGCTTATTGGCGAACTCAACCAAAAGATACTAGACGGCAGGATACTAAGAGGGGACTTAGGGACAATAATTACTGACAAGCGCAAGACTCTCGAGGAATCAGTAAACGATTACAAGAACCAGGTGAAGGATTCTACCGAAGATGTGCAAGCACTCCGTAGCAAGATCGAGGAGGCCCTCAAGAATTTTGATGAAGTGGCAAAACCCATTCAGTCGAAAGCAAAGCGGGTGGGATTAGAAGATCTGCTTGTAGAAATTCATCTTGAGAAGCTCAAAGTGGCCCGCGAACAGGTGGGTCTATTCCTCCATGCCTTTGCACAAGAGAATTCCGCCGAAGCAAAAACGGCCAACGGAAACGCTCGCTCCAAGGCTGACATGGCGGGAGATGCGGCAGCCATCTTGGTCAATGCCACGAAAGAGATTCAAGATTCTTCCACGAGGGTCAAGTTGGTTCCGCTCATCTTCGAGCAGGAACGGCTGAAACTTGAGATTGATCGAGTACAGCGAGCTGTCGATAGGGGAAAACAGAGGCTTGATCTTCTAGAGAAGCAGAGATCGGTTCTGATCGCAGAAGGTTTGAAACTTATTGATGCGAGGAATTCCCTCGCGAAAGCATCCATCAGCAACCCAACAAGTGACGTAAATTCACTTTTGACCGCTTCCAACACCAAAGGGCACGTCATTCATGCATTATTGGTATGGGCGGAGTCTATTGCCGTCGATAAGCTTCTTCAGGAAGAAATCGAGATCACACTAATCTCGCTGGATCACGAGCAAGCGCTTGACGCCTCAGAATATGCACTGAATCTATGGAAGCACGTGATTGCCTCTCCATTAGAGGAACTCGTCGGCTACCATTCCTCAGGCCTTACATCGGAAGACATCGCCAATCTGATTCACGCCGCTGGCCTAGCGGGCATTGCAATCGGAGTGAACAGATAATACCCGGGAGAATGAACTATGCAGAAGCTCGCTGCTATCTTTCTTGGCACTGCACTGACATCTTTAATTGCGGGCTGCAGCCCATCGGTCGTCAGAGACTACGCTGCTGTCCTTTCAGCCAATACGAGTCAGCTCAACGACCAGGTTGAACAATTCACCAAATCTCAACAGGAAATAGATATAGCTCGCGACAGACTCATCAACATGCTCGAGCTCTCAACCTTGAGAACTGAAAACTATAATGAACGTAGATTAGCCGAGTGGACAGCACTTGAAGGCGACCCTGCATTCAAAGAGCGCAAGGATCTGTTTGGCATGATCAGAGCTTACACAGATGCAGCAGGCAAGCGTGAATCTGAGATCAAATTGCTCACGGGGAAGGTCATCGAAATGCGCCTTGCAGCAAAAGGGCAACGGTCTGAGAAACTTGCTGATACGGTTAAACACCTCGCAGCACTATCAAAAGATCCATCCTTAAAGCACCACGTGACATTTTTGACCGGTTTCGCCCAGAACATAGCCGACAGCCTCAAGAAGGCACAGGATGATGCCACGAAGGCGTCAAGCGCTGCAACGAACAAAATTGATGTCATTAAAGAGAAGGACAAAAATGAAGCTAAATCGATCGATGTGTCCTCAGCAGCCCCATAAGTAACGGTGAACATGATTTTTGCGGCTAACCATTGTCACTCTAAAGGAGACTATGGGCATGGGAAAACCAACGCGGGCGACGCGCAGTAGAACAGCAACTATGGCAGATGATTCCACAGCACCAAAGCCAGATCCATTTGTCGAACTAAGCGTCGAGGCTGCATCTGGGCTTAGTAATGCCATCCGCGAGTTGAACTGGATAGCGGATGGAGGGGATCCTTCTGCGAAACCTGAGGATGAGGACCTGGCTAACGTAAAGCGGGTCGAATATGACAGAGAGCGAAATCGTATCAACGGACGACTACTCGCCTTCCTGAGGAAGGAGCTAAGCGTGCAGCCACCCTCTGACGACGACATCGAGGCTGCCAAGAGTATTACTGCTCGCCTAGCCAAGATGCGGGATGTGAATGTCAGAGCTACTACTGTGGTGAAAGCAGCGACGGATCTTCTTGATATCTATAATCGGGCATGATTCCACAAAACATTAATGACATGAGTGATGCGAAATGTAGCTAATGAATATCTCTACTACACAGCGAAGATCAGGAGGGATAGGCCATGGCGGACGTTGCGGAAAAAGATGTCAAAGATGTAGTTGAGCAGATCGTTGCGCTCAAACGAACTATTTTGACTGAAGGTAAGGCTGGGCTCAATGACCTTCCTCCAGATGACATGTTCAAGGACATCCTGACTGGAGCGGGTCAATTCAACCGCGATGCGTGGGGGCAAATCCCCGATGACGAAAAGAGCGGCCGATTCAACGAACTCCTTGGAGTTCGCGATTCATTGACAACCATTTCGTCACCTAAACAACTACCCCCTATAAAACCAGCTCCTGCTCCTCGACCTGACGAACCTCCGAAGTCTTCAGTTGATGAGCCACCCCCAATTCCTGCACTCGATGGACCAAACGATCCTCGACATATCATGTCTGCCACCTACGCATCGACCAAGGCCGTCTATGGGTGCATAGCTTTTGGTGGAATCCTTGTTGTGGCACTGCTGTATCTGATTATATCCCGATGGGACGACGCCTTAAGATTGGATTATACAGAGAAAATTAACGCAGCTTCGGGGGCAATCACTCTTCTAAGAGAAGCCAAGAAGAGTTCTAATGCGGCAGCCGAAAAAGCTCGAGCAACAGAGACAGAATTAGATACGCCTGAAAAAAGAGATGCAACTGAAAAGCAACGAATCAAAGAACAAGCTCAACAAATAGCCAGTATCGCAGCCATCGATGCTGTCGAAGCAATAAAAAACAACGAAGGTCCGCTTGAATCAACAGTACTCCATATGGTCATTCTATTGGGCGCATTAGGAGGATCGCTGCATTTGCTGGGGTCCCTTGTGAACTACGTAGGCGAACGGAAACTCAAACGTAGCTGGCTTCCGTATTATTTCTCTCTTCCACTGGTTGGAGCAGCACTGGCCCCCATAGTTTACATGCTGCTCAGGGTTGGGATTCTCACTCCTACCGGTCAAGGGAACGGAGGGACCGCTATTGCCAATCTCAATCTCATTTCAATCTACGCCCTTGCAGCCCTGACTGGCATGTTTGCCAAAATTGCCACGGAGAAGCTAGGAGATGTTTTTGCAGCGATGTTCCAGTCAAGACCTGAACGAATTAAGAGCGATAAGCTTGATCCCGATAAACCTACAGGCACCTTGGAGACGGCTAAGCCTAGACCCTAGGGTATTCCAACTTCAGGAAGAAGAAGTAGAAAGAATCTTATGTCCATACCCCTCCCAGGTAAACTCGTTCGAGTCACCACTTGGAGTGAGCTGGTTCAAGAACTTCATTCGAGGCGGTTAGTTCAATCTCGACCCGAAGAAGGCAATCACTTGCGCTCCCCGTATGTGTTCCGAGGAATCGATGTTGCCCAATGGGGACTTCGCACGAGTCTCCAGCGGCTACCTCGCAATAACCATGGCGATATCGACGTCATTGAACGATCGCTGATCCGAAGTTTCCGAAAGTATGCAATTGCTGGCACATTCGACAACCGTTCTGAATGGTATATCCTTGCTGTGGGACAACATAATGGTCTGCCAACAAGATGCCTAGACTGGACATTCTCCCCCTTTGTTGCAGCACACTTCGCATGTGGTAAGGACGAGTTTAACAACCAAGACGGAAGTATTTGGTGTCTACATGCTGGCATTCTTCGCCACCTCAATGAGCGAAGCAACGGTACAGCCGAAAGTCTTAGAAGAATTGCTTGGGTTTACGACACTCGCCTATTAGAAAAGAGCTTTGCTGATCTGTCCGCATTTGATGCAAGTCATGATGCCGGAGAACTAATGCTCCTCTGGGAACCTCCGTCGCTCGATCAACGCATTGCGAATCAGGCTGGTTTGCTTTCAATCATGAACGGCTCTAGCGCGTCGCAGAACGAATTCTTGAGGCAATATACTGACGAGTTCCCCGATTTGCTGCTGCGAATCGATATTGCCAGCTCTGCAAAATCTGAGATCCGCGATATGCTCGACCAAAACAACATTTCGGAGCGTACGCTCTATCCCGATCTCCCAGGACTGTGTAGTTGGCTCAAACGTTACTACGGTGAGGCATGGAGTGAGAGAACATCAGTAACCACTCCTTTTGAACAAGATAAGCTTGAAGTGAAGTCAGGCATGAGTGTTGACTTACTAGAGAAGAAGTTACCCTTAGTCCAAGGAGGAATGGTGTGAATCTTGGGCAAGTGCTACCGTCTCGCCCCAACATTATGCGCAAGACTCGGCCTTCAATTGTCTGCCATTCGAGTGCGGCAATTTGGAAGCGCACCAAGGACTTAGCAATCTTTACAAGCACGATCAGCTCCCAGATTTCCCAATGTGGGGTGATCAACTGAATAGGCCAACAGTCATATCTGACGCAATAGAGTCACAAATGCCAGACATTCGTCGCGCAACAGTAAAAGAACTTGCCCATAAGATCAAAGGCACAGATGGCGCAATGCCTAGATTTGCTTTTTTCTTGGGGGCGGGAGCTTCCAAGCAGTCGGGCGTCATCACCGTAAACGAGATGATCAGGTTTTTCCGCAATCGGATTCTTGATGAGAGTTGCCCGCTGACCAATGCAACCGAAGAGGATAGGGACAAATGGCTAAAGGGCCAGCACTGGTATAGAGCGGCAGGAAGCGACTACTCAAAAATGTTTGAGAAATATGAGCCCAAGGAACTGGGAAGGCAACGCTATATTGAAAAACTTATTGATGGAAAAAGTCCATCCTTTGGTTATGTCGTACTCGCTAGTTTGATGGCCAAGAAATACATTCAGTCGATACTCACCACTAATTTCGACGACCTCATATATGCCGCATGCACAAGTTACAGCCCAATCAGGCCTATCGTCTATGCCTACGGTGTCTTGGCATCAGAGATGCGCATTACAGCCTCACGTCCAAAGATACTTAAGCTGCACGGAGACTATCTTTATTCAACCCTAAAGAACACGGATACGGAAACCGCAGTTCAAGATCCCAATATGGCTAGGCAGGTTGCTCAGGTACTCGCTGAGTACGGACTTGCCGTTGTGGGGTACAGCGGAAATGATGCCTCGGTGATGAAAATTCTGTCATCCATTTCCGAAAAGAATGATCTGTATTGGTGTGTCCGTCGATATGAGGAGCCCAATACGGGCGTTCAAGAATTGTTACGTGCCAAGGGTGGGTTTCTCGTCGAGATCGAAGGATTCGATGAAATGATGAACGAAATCCGAAGCACAGTTGAGCTAGATGCGCGCACAATGATTGGATCGATCTATGAACGCCAGACTTCGATAATCGAAGGATTGAAAGAGCTCCACCCTAAATACTCAGCCAAGATTTTAGGGGAAGTGGTGACGGCGCTCAAAGACCAAATGACACACCAGGAAGAACAGATTAGAAAAACAGAAGCCGCCGACTATTTTGCAAAGGCATATGAAGCGGATGAGCAAGGCAATTACAAAGAAGCGGTGGGTCTCTATCGTAAGGTGATCAAGCGGGATAACGGATACTTCTGGGCATACAACAATCTAGGTGCGTTGCTTCTTAACGAAAAAAACTATCCAGAGGCTGAAGCCCTTCTAAAAAAGGCAATCGACCTTAATCCGGGTGAATCGTTGCCATGCTCGAATCTTGCTTTGGTATACGGAGGACAAAAGAAATACCTCCAGGCGATACAGACGATGATACAGGCAGTTCGACTGTCACCGCAGGATAGTGCCAATGCCAACGGGCTGGGATGGTTTTACTTGCTGTCAGGAGACTTCAAACGAGCAAGAAGGCAATTTGAACAGGCGATATCGCTTGATCCTCGAAGTTGGTCGCCCGTATTCAATCTCGGCATTGCACATTGGCTCGAAGGCAGGAAGGCAAAGGCGCGCACACTCTGGAGAAAAGGTTTGACTATGCTCTCCCTCGATAAACCAGATGAGAAGCTGGCGCACTCGCTTTATTCGACTGCCGCTCAAGATAGGGAGAAAAGGGGTTCAAGTCTTCGATCAATTTTGCAAGGGGGAACTTTTCGCCCCAATCAACTTGATAATGCACTCCAGGATGCAGAGGTTCTTTTGAATTCTAAGTCACCACCACCAGGAGTTAGACAAGCAGTAACTTTGTTGAAATCGGCAATGACTCGATCCTTAAAAACACCAAAATAGTGGCAGGTTGCTTTGGCAACGGTTCTCAATGGGAGAGAGCACAAATTGGGTTCGCCCATCTCGAAGGCTCCAGCCAAGCAGGCACAGTCCATTATCCCCCCGTCTTCTCCGAACGGAAGGTCTCTAAGATGCCGGGAGTCTTTATATAACACTATGCACGTGAGTCA
Source organism: Nitrospira sp. BLG_1 (assembly GCF_047338595.1). Classification (NCBI taxonomy): domain Bacteria; kingdom Pseudomonadati; phylum Nitrospirota; class Nitrospiria; order Nitrospirales; family Nitrospiraceae; genus Nitrospira; species Nitrospira sp. BLG_1. Next base: position 14,105 of record NZ_JBLFBO010000034.1, on the reverse strand, counting down.
CATTTCACGTGCACGAGAGAATACATTCAATGGTTGGGGTCCGACATGACTATTGACTTATTAGGAGAACGACGCGGAGGATCTATTTATACGATCGATAGATGCAAGACAAGAAGGTTTCACAGCGCTGGATATAAATGTGAGTTAATAGTTATGACTGACACCAACTACGGAGTAGGCCAGGCTCCGCCAGGTCACCCATGTTGAATCAATTCTATTCGAGCTTTAGAGCACTGGCTGACGAGCTCGCTCGTACAGCGCAACAGACCTTCCAACATCGCTGGCAAGACCCGTCGTTTGCGGCGCAACTACCGGCGGCCTTTCGCCCGGAGTATTGGGACTACCCGGGAAGATCTGGAGAAGACACTGCGCCGAAGTACCTATACCGAGGCGAGGCGGGCGACTATCCAAGCTCGCTACCGAGCCGTGCTCGGATCCATGCAACTTTTGACCAGATCGAACTGGCGCTGCTCGACGAGCTGACCAAGATGGCAAGTTGGTGCTGGCGGTTGCGCCACGGCGATCCGTTTCGGTCGATCGGCTGGCCCCAGCACTACGGATTTCCGACGCTCGTTTTGGATTTGACGAGTGATCCACTGGTCGCATTGCATTTCGCGGCAGATGCGCGAAATGTATCCGGCACTGCTTCCAGAGTTGTCTATCGAGTCGATCTCGAAGCAATCGAGTCCAAGGTCTACGGACCCGCGGGGCTTCCGACTCCGATCTCGGCGGCATGCATTGCCCATGACTTCTGCAATCGGGCAATACGGCAGAGTGCGTGGGTCATGCGTAGCAACGATTTTGAAATGTCACTCGATTTTCAACACTGCGACCATCTCACCGATCACGTCGAACGCTTTGCGGTCGATGGCCGTGACGCAGCGGAGTTTGTCCGCCCGGACCTTCTCGACGCGAGCAGCGACTTCTTCGCATGCTGGCCGCTTGCGGTCTTGCGCAGCTTCAAAGCCTCCATCGAACGACCGTTGCCAAAGCGATTGGCTGAATGGATCGTTTCACGTGTTCCGTTGTTCGAACAAACGCCCGTGCGTATCTTTTATGACGAACGCGGTCGCGGCAGCAGGTGGCAACTCATCTCGCCCACCGAGGCGAGCGCCGCTGATGGGTGCTCTTACGTTGCAGCAATTGATGCGGTCGTCGAAGAACTCACTGGACCTGATATCCCAACGCCGAGCGGCCTGCTCTTCGGCGTTCCGACAGGGGGCGAACCCAACTCGGATCGATGGTTTCGGAGGGGCGATGAATGCGAGATTCAATGGCGCTACCCCTTTCCGGGTCCGCCGCGTTACAACGCCCGCGCGTTCGAACGCGTCATCATTTGATGATGGAACAGGAAAAGATGGTAAGGGAGGGGGCGGGAGTCGTTTTGCACTCACAGTCACAACAACGCACTGAGACACGCAAGATGGCGTCAAGCCAGGTTCCCTGCAGCCATTATTTTCCCTATCCCAGACTCCTGCACCCCAGTTGAGACCAAACACCCCTAGTACGTATCTGTTGTGTGGAACAATCACAAGCGTTTGGTTATACTTCGTCTCCTATGTATTTTCTTTTGCCTCTACCACGAAGCATTTGTCGCCGGATTCCGTTCATGCTACCAGGGATCCTGAGTACGGCGCTCATCACCGGTTGTGCGTCCATTGAGTCGTTTCATGCCGCCCCTCGTAATGTCTGCACGGGAGATATCGTCAATGTCACATGGCAAGCAAAAGGAACCGTGGAATTGACGTCGACCCCACCGGCTCATCAGACGAGCGCATCGTCGTCCGAAGGATCGGCTCAGTTCGTCGTTCAAGAATCGACGAGGTTTGCGCTGAAGGCGAGCCGTCTCTTTTCGAAAAAGACTGCCCTGGCGGATGTCGTCATGGTGGCGAGGGAGTCCAAGGAGTTCGGCGATTTGGCACAGTGCGAGTCTCCTGCTGAGGGCGTGGGGCTTGCCTTGGTGCTCAAAGATCCTCAAGTCTCGTCGGCGTTGCAAGTGGCGACCGTCACCAATATGAATGCTCGGCCGATCGTCCTTCGTAAGGAAAATGTCCGTGTGGCCATCATGCCCGGTCAAACCTCCTCGGCTTTTTCCACGCAACCGGCAGCGGGCGCATGGGAAATCACGGCGGCCCTGAACCCACGGGAGACCTGTGATGAGGCCTTGGCCGAGCTCCACGACCGCCTGTCCATTCGCATTGCCTTTTCGTGCAGGGAGTAGCGATGCCGATTCCCGATCAGCTAAAGACCATTGTTGTGGTGATGATGGAGAACCGATCCTTTGACCATGTCTTGGGATACTTGGCCCTCCCGCAGTTTGGAGGCCGGAACGACATCGAGGGCCTGCAAAACTATGAGACTGATCCTGCCTTTGCGAATTTGTATGATCATCAGGTGTACCGCCCATTCTCGGCCACGGATGGTCCACTCCCCAGTGATCTCCCCCATACCCGACATGAAGTGACGACGCAGTTGGCCTTTCGGGGCAAGCGGGCAACGATGAGCGGATTCGTTCAGGCCTATGTCGAGTTAACCAAGAGCATCGTCCAGAACCCTCCCGTGCTGGGCTACATGACCCCGTCGGATGTCTTCATGTCAAATTTCTTTGCCCGCAACTTTCTCATCTGTGACCATTGGTTTGCCCCTCTTCCGGCCGATACCCAGCCCAATCGGGCCGTCGCATTGACCGGCTGCTCGCTGATCGACGACACCAAGGCGCGCATCATTCCCTACCGTGATCTTGTGCTTGACTGGCTCACTCAACACGAGGTCACCTGGAGGGTCTACCACTCCGGTCTCTCGTTCTTTCTGCTCTTTGGTCTCATGGACCTGGTGCTCGGGGAGAATTTTCGGAGCATCCGGGATTTGCCGGGCGATTTAGCGAACGACGATACCGAAGAGATCCCGCAGGTGATTTTTATCGAACCGGAGTACAACGACTCACCCGTTCACTTTGGAAATATTCCGAACGATAATCATCCACCGTTGGCCATCGGTCCGGGAGAACATTTTCTTCGGGATATCTATGCAACCCTCTCCACGAGCCCCCATTGGGCTAATATGATGTTGATTGTCACATATGATGAACATGGGGGGTATTTTGATCACGTTCCGCCTCGACCGGTTAAAAGTGGAATCCCCGCTGGGGCGCAGTACTCCGATCCCTTCCTGACGACGGGCGTACGTGTCCCGGCGATGATTGCATCTCCGTTTGTGAAGAGTGGCAGCTGTTATTCAGGAACGCTGGATCACACATCAATCCTCCAACTATTCGCGGAAAAGTTCGCCGGAGATCGGAGGAAATATTCAGAAGACGTCTCTATCCGAATAGATCAAGGCATCGAAAGTGTGTCCAGCGCTTTGACGACAGTTCAGCGAAAGGATGTTCCGGTGGCTCCGGCCACTCCGTTCGTCGTCAAACAGCTCATGCGGTCCACCAAACTCGTACTGAACGAAAATCAGAAGGCGTTTACCTTGGCGAGTCACAATGTACTGTCCTATAATTCAACGCAAGCGATGCGTCGATTCCCGGAGCTTGTCCACTTCGATGAGTCTCAAGCTGCTCATCCCCCTCAGGTCTCAGCGATGGTGTCCCAGCTCGATCGAATGCCTCGCATTGCAAAGCCGGTAAGAAGAACCCGCCTGAAAAGCACTGGTCGACGCCCCGCGAAGAACGTGCGTAGCAGGGCCAGAGGGTTGAAGAAACCCTTGAAGAAAAAGGGGTAGCTCATCTTGAAGGCCTGAGAGAAGTGAGCACACGTCGTGTCGCCACACCGCTTATTACCCACATCCAACCGAAATTCACAATAAAGAACAGTAGAGAATGGAAATCAGTCAATCAGGAGTTGCTTCTTGTTTTATGCATTCATCGTTCACCCTTTCCCCAGTCTCAGGCATTTTCAGTTGAAACAGTGATACCGCAGACTTCCCATTGATCTCGTCGGCTCGTCTCGCTACGATGCTCCTCCATGCGAACGAATCGTTGGAAGACAGGATTACTCTTCTTGATGCTGGTTGCCTCTCTGGTCGGATGCGCCACAGCACACTACACACCACTGAGCGAGGCCGGGAACAATGTCGTTGAGCAGCTCAAGGGAAACGTGTATCGGGTGGAATATCGGACGAGCGCGTTCACTTCACAGGAGCAACTGGACCGATACCTGCGTCGACGCTGTGCCGAGCTGACGCTCCGAGAGGGGCACGACTACTTTCACATGGGTGGACGATTGGATGTGCTGGGACTCTCACGTCGGACAGCCATGACCGTGACGCTATACAAGAACCCAAAACCGGTTGGAATTCCTGATCTCCAGAATGCCAAGGACGTGTTCGCTGAAACGATAATTACCCCTCCCTCAAATTAGGCCTACCCTAACAAAAAGCACTATCAGCTCTCATTTGCACACCAGTGGAGCCCTTCGGTACACCCTCGGTGAGCAAGCTGTTGAGAAAAACACCGTTGAATCGTCAGCATTGTTGATCGCTCACCAACTGAACAATTCTCCCGGATGCTCAAAATAACCCTGCAGCGGTGAGCCTCTGAGCAAGGCGAGAACGAAGCTGGATGACTTTTTCAACATCCTGACTAAATTTCCACGACCACACCGATTTCGACGACCTGTTCGGCAGGAATGTGGAAGAAGGAACTGGCGCGTTGAGAGTTGCGGCTGAGGAAGACGAATAGCCTTTCTCGCCACAACGCCATACCCGGCTTGGGTGTCGCCAGTGAGTTCACACGACTCAGGAAGAACGTCGCTCCCTCAAGATCTACCTCCAGCCCTTGGGACCGGCAGGCTGCGAGCAAGCGGGTGATATCCGGCGTCTCCATGAACCCATATTGCACCACAACGCGCCGTACACCCGGCGCGAGGGGTTCGATCCGCACGTGATGGCTGTTGGTGACGATCGGCACACGTGCCGTCGTGGTCGTCAGGAACACCAATTCCTCGTGCAGCACATGGTTGTGCCGGACGTTTTGCACGAACGACGGCGGCGCCAGTTCCGGGAACTGAGTCAAATAGACGGCAGTGCCAGGAACACGCGTGAGCGGCTGTGCGAGCACCTCTTTGAGATAGGCATCCAGTTGCGGCATCCTGCTCCACAGATGCTTGGCGATGAGCCGACGACCGCCATTCCACGTCGCCATCAAGAGAAAGATCCCCGCACCCAGCACCAGCGGCAACCACCCGCCATGCGGGATTTTTAACGCATTAGCGCCAAAGAACGAGAGGTCCAGAGTCAGGAAGAGACCCGTCACAAGCCCAGCCAGCGGCCAACTCCATTTCCATTGGCGCCGCGCCACGACAAAAATCAGCAGTGTGGAAATGACCATGGTGCCGGCCACCGCGATCCCATAGGCGGCGGCCAAATTACTGGAGGTGCCGAAGAACAGGACCAGACTGATGGTGCCGATCAGCATCAGGATATTGATGGCGGGTAGATAGATTTGTCCGATCTGGGAGGCCGACGTGTACCGAATCGCCATACGTGGAAGATAGCCCAACTGAATCGCCTGCTGTGTGAGGGAAAAGGCTCCGCTCAGCATCGCTTGCGACGCGATAATGGTGGCCAGTGTGGCGAGCACCACCAGGGGCAGGAGAAACCAACTGGGCGCCAGTAAGTAGAACGGATTCACCACGGCCTCCGGCTGCCGGACCAGGAGGGCACCTTGTCCCAAATATTGCAGCACGAGCGACGGCAAAACCACGCAGTACCACCCGAGACGAATGGGGCCCTTCCCAAAGTGCCCCATATCGACATACAAGGCTTCAGCTCCTGTCACAACGAGAAACACACTCCCCAAGACCGCAAAGCCTTGTGTCGGATGGTCCAACAGAAATTGAACGGCGTGGTAGGGGCTGAACGCGACAAACACATCCGGAGTCTGGATCGCGCTGTTGATTCCTAAGACAGCCAGCGTGACAAACCAGAGCAGCATGATCGGCCCAAACCATTCACCCAGTCGTCCTGTCCCATGCGACTGGATGCCGAAGAATGTGAGCAACACGATGATGGCAATCGGGAGCGTATAGGATTGATAGGCAGTCGTCTCGACGGCAATGCCTTCCACCGCGCTGAGGACCGAGATGGCCGGCGTGATCATCCCATCCCCGTAGACCAACGACGCGCCGAGCAGCCCAAGTGCAATCACCGGGCCGATTCTCAGGGGAAACGCAGATTCTTCGCGATGGCGCTGCCCCAAGGCCATCAAGGCCAAAATCCCACCTTCGCCCTGGTTGTCGGCTCGCATCACGAACAGCAAATACTTGATGGTCACGACTAAGAGCAATGCCCAGATGATCAGCGACAAGAGCCCCGTGACCGTCGAGAGGGTGACGGACAGATCGTGCGAGGCGTGGAAACATTCTCGCAGCGCATACAAGGGACTGGTTCCGATGTCACCATACACGACACCGAGCGCCGCGAGCGCCAATCCTGCCGTTGTCGATTGCTCGGATTGGCTATTCATGATAGGGGAAAGAATACCCTGCTATGTGAGGGTCTGCGGCAAAACTCACCAGATCGTGAAGTCCGGAAGCATGATCTTTGATGGTGTTTACTTCCAACCCACCGCCTCGCAGCGGCAACGCGCATAGAAGGCGTCCTGGTGGCTCCCCCACTCCAACAAGGCATGCTGCATGACCACCAGCTCTTCTTCGGTAGCCCATCGCTCTTTGAGAATCAGCGCCCGATGTTGATTCAAAAAAATGCTGCCGAAGTATCGGCTGAACGCGGCAGCCTGTTCTGCGGTACCGAACACGTCGGACGAGGCTGACACGACTACGTTCTGAAATCCCGCTTCCCGTAACAGTCGACGCTGCTTTCGTCCGAACCGCGTATCGCCGCCGTTGTGTTCAATCACGCGCAGAGTCAGATTCCAAAACCGATCCACATCCTCGTGCAGAGGGTAGTACACGTCTCCATCGCCATCCGTATCGCGCAGTCCGATGACACCCCCTGGTTTCAGGATACGCCACAGTTCCCGCAACGCTTGCATCGGCTCAGCCAGATGGTAGAGGACGGCATGTGCCAAGACCGCGTCAAAGGTCTCATCCGCAAAAGGAAGCGCATAAACGCTGGCGTGCTGGAACTCGACATTACCGGTCCCACGCTGTTGCGCTTCACGGCGCCCGATCTCCAACTGACTCTCTTCCACATCAATTCCCACCACTCGGCCTTGTGGGACGAACGATGCCAGCGTGACGCTGATGCCACCCGGCCCGCATCCACAATCCAGCACCTGCATGTCCGACTTGAGATGCGGCACAAAAAACGCGGCATCACGAGCGGCACTCCGTCTCGCCAACCCTTGCAAGACCATCGGATCATAGCCTGCAGAATAGACTTCATGCTGCACCAAGGAAGGTTTCCGAGACGCGCCGATGTCCCAGGACGCGAGCCCGTCCAGATACGCGCTGAACTGATAATCCTCCAACATCGCACCAAGCCGTGCACAGATCTGCTTGAACAAGTCCGCGCCACGTTGACTGGAAAAGTCGAGCATGCCTCCAGCGATCACCCAGGTGGTCAGAGGCGCAGCAAGTCCGGATTGAACATCCTGCCTGAGATCCTTGATGGTATACCCCCCAACACCATCGGCCAGAAGTGTTTCATGATACACCTTCAGCAGTGACTCCTCCGTAGCCCTTCGCTGCTCCACCGGAAGCGAACCGGAGAGGAAATAGGCCAAATCACGCGGACCAGGTGCACGCCGTGCCACCTGCCAATCAAATACGGTCACACTCCTTCCGTCGTGAGTCGTGGCGAAGGCGAAATTGTCCGCCCGGAAATCTCCGTGAGTCAGTGTCTGCGGCTTACTTGATAGCTGAGCCACATAACGCGGCATGAGCTCGGCAAATCGTTGCGCAAACTTCCGCATCGCCGGCATCAGTCCCTCAACACACCGTTGTTCAAATCGCGGTAGCATCGTCCGATAGAGACCGATCCGAGCCTCAGCTTCATCACCGAGGGAACGCAACCATGGTAACTGCTTGAGAATGGAGGCTTCCCAATAGTGCGCGTGCAAGAATCCGAGGTGCCGGACAACCAGCTGAGCGTCCGGGGGAGAACAACCACAGAGATTGTCTCCAAACTCTGCGTGACCCAGGTCCTCAAGGAGCAAGAGACACTCACCGGTCCCTTCGTCATAGAGACTCAGATACGGGCGGGGGGTCTGAAGAGGAAAATCCGGCAATGCCGCGATATCCCGGTAAAAACCGGTCTCGGTTTCGTAGAGGCCTACCCGACGCAGTTGTTGCCGAACGGCGAGATCTGCCGAGGACAGCTTGGCAAAGGCGGTGGCTGGAGCACCGGCTTCTTGTTTATCATATTCAATCCTGAGGCGGGCGGTTTGCCCCACAAAACCACTACCTGCCGCAATTGGGTACACATCGACAGCCACCACCCTGGCAGCCTCAAGAACGCCAGCATGCTGTAATGCCTGCGTCAGCCAGTCGGGTGTGATGGAATTCGGTGCCTGAGGGATGGCGAGATTGCCTGCCTTCATGGGGACGGAGAGTACCATACCACCTCAGAAATATGTATGGCGTCCGCACAGGTGTGTCGTGGTAGATGATCCAGTTCAACAGAGTTGACACAATCCATCAGCCTGCGTACCCTCCCCCGTTCATGAAGACAGTTCACACTCTTGCGATCATGCTGGCACGTGCGTTTGGTGCCTGGCTCTCGCTCGCCTGCGCCATGCTGTTGCTCGGCTGCGAGTATGTCCGCCCAACCATGAACGCGCCCTTAGCCCATTGGGACCCAGCCTATGGCTACCGATCGACGAACCTGCCTCCGTCCAAAACCGGCAGCTCGGACAGTCTGTTCATCGTCGCATCGTTCTCAGGTGGCGGTGCACGCGCGTCCGCGCTCTCCTACGGTGTATTGCAAGAATTGGCACGAACTCCGATCACCTGGGAGGGACGTCAGAAACGACTGGTCAATGAGTTGAATATCATCAATGCCGTGTCGGGCGGGAGTTTCACCGCGGTGTATTACGCGCTCTACGGTGACCGCATCTTCCGGGATTTCGAGACTCACTTTCTCCGGAAAGACTGGGAGAGCGAACTTCGATCGAGAATCTTCCGCTCTCCGTCCAACTGGCTCCGACTCTGGTCTCCGTATTTCGGTCGGGCGCATATCTTCGCTGAGTTGTTGGACGAAGCCCTGTTCAACGGCCATACCTTCGGTGATCTCCTGGCCAAACGTCAGCGCCCCATCATCAATTTGCATGCCTCCGACATGGCCTCCTTGTCGCGCTTCGAGTTCAACCAACGGCAATTCAACATCATTTGTTCAGACCTCAGCCAACTCCCCTTATCGGTCGCTGCCGCCTCCACGAGCGCACTTCCGCTCTTGTTGAGCCCTATTTCGATGACGAACTATGCCGGCCAATGCGGATTTCAACCTCCGGCTCGATTGGTGGAAGAGCGCCCCACCGCATGGGGACGCCAGCGCGCCAGGGAGCTCCGGTCCTATCTCGACGCCAAACAACGTCCGTATATTCATCTTCTGGATGGCGGGCTGTCCGACAATATCGGGATGCGCAGCGTCTTGGAGACGACGGCCCTCTTTGGAGATCTGGAGTCGACATTCCAGATGCTCGGAGCCAAGAACATTCGAAAGCTGGTCTACCTCATGGTGAGCGCGGAAACCGCTCCGGATATCACGCAATACCAACTCAACGATATTCCCGGCCTCATGCGAGTGAGCCGGGCCTTAATCGATATCCCCATCAATCGCTACTCGACCGATACGCTGCAACTCATGAATCACGCCATACAGCAATGGCGCCTGCAGCTCCGGCAGCGGCCCGACAACCTTCCCAGCATATTCACGCCGGACGCAGACATCTACTTCATCAACGCGAGTCTGACAGAAATAACCGATCCGGAGGAGGCGGCGCGCCTCATGAATATTGCCACCAATCTCGCTTTGACGAACGAAGAAGTCGACCACCTGCTTCAGGCCGGCTCGCGCTTGCTACGAGACAATCCTGAATTCCATCGTCTGATCAGAGACCTTGCCCTTGATGCCGAGACAACATCCTCCGCTCCATAGAAACGGCGAGCTAGATTGAGTCGACACAGCATGCGCAGGACGAACGGCAACAGATTGAGTGATAAGAGGAAGCTCGAAAGATCGCGGAATTCCTTTTTCCAGACCATCGTGTTGGCCTGGCTGCTATCGGGTTGCGGAGCGACAGAACTCGGGATGTGTGCGCCACATGTCAAAGAAGAAGGAACACCGACCCGGAATTGGACCGAGTGCTTTGAGGAACCTTTCTCGCAGTCAGGAATCACCCATTCCCTGTTCTGCCTCAAGGACGACACGGCCAAACCTCCGGTACTCCTGCTCCACGAGATGACCGGACTGTCCCCAGGAACCCTGGCCTATGCCGAGGAGCTCTCAAAAGATTTCACCGTCTACGTGCCGTTGCTGTTCGGCGAAAAAGGCAAGTTCTCGCTGATTCACGGATTAGAGGCCTATTGGTTTCGTGGCGTCGTCGACTTTTTTCCCGGCGGGGAATGGGGAACGCCCTCCCACGGAAGCGCGCCGATCGTGAACTGGCTGCGCGGCGTGGTCCAGCAGATCGAAGACCGACATACAGGGCAGCGTATCGGCCTGATCGGCAATTGCCTGACGGGTCCATTCCCGCTCGCCCTGTTGGATCATCCCCTGGTCGCTGCAGCTGTGGTCGCCCAACCAGCACTTCCTTTGCGTTTCTGGTGGTATACGGATAACGACAAGGCATCCCTTGGGATCTCTGAAGGCGATCTCATGATCGCCAAAGCGAGCACCGCGAAGGTGTACGGATTGCGGTTCGAAACGGACTGCATGGCTCCTCCAGAGAAGCACAAGACCCTGAGCGACACATTCGGCAGTCGCTTCATCGACGGAGCCATCCCGACCAGGTCCTATCAGACCGACGGCAAACCGACGCATGCCCATAGCACGCTGATTGGTTCGTGGAACGAGCGGGCTCAGACCGGACAGGCCTCACGTGATGCGCGAGAACGAGTACGAACTTTTCTCCTGGAGGAACTCACCAAGCCTCGCGCAGCAGGGTGATAGGTGACCGGTGCAGGCTCCTAGGACGCCACTGTTCTCACGCTCAAAATGGATCGGATTCCTTGTGAGCCTTCCGCGCTTTCTATTGAAACTGCGGGGGGAGTCCGTTACAGTTTGCTCCATCATAGGCTTACCTTAGGAGAACATCATGCATAGAAGCTTTACTCCATTCTTATTGCAAGGAATACTGGCAGTCTCTCTCGCATTCGGCCTGGCTCCTCACCTCGCTTCTGCTCACTCCCCTGACACTCATTCCTCCGATACCGCCGATGGGGGATGGGTCCATGAAGGCATGGCCGACGAAGGCAAAATCACGGGAGGCTTTCGTGTCGGGCCGAGCTTCACAACTCAAGACTCGGGCTTGTCCACAGTCGGCCCCGTGATCAACTTCCAAGGTATGTATGGACTGAATAAATGGTTCAGGGCAGGAATGCTGCTGGAATGGCAAAATCATGGTGTCGATAATCCGGGAACCGGCTCCGTCAATACCGTCACCCTGCTGCCCGTCAACTTGGAGTATCGCCCTGGACATTTTGGCAATCTGATTCCCTATGTCACGACTGGAATCGGGGTAAACATCAATACGCATAATGTTTCTGACAGTTTTGCTTGGCGGGTCGGGGGAGGTCTGGACTATGCCTTGACGAATTTGGTCCCAAGAGCCCCACAAGGAATGATGCTGAACGTGGAAACAGCCTGGAAACGGAATCATGCCAACGGGGATTTTTCCACCATCGGGTTATTGTTCGGGGTTCGCCACACTTTCTGAACGGTTCTTTCTCCCGCATGGGCAGTGCCCATGCGGGAACACAGATCACTCACATCCCTCTTGATCCAGCGTGCCCGAGTCTACCCTATGATCTCTTTCTATAAGGCCGTCGGCACATTCGTGTTGTTCCTGGCTATGGTGTCGTAACACGGGGGTTCTTCCGCCATTCCCATGGCGGAACTGGATCCGGATCGGCCCACAATCCCTTTTGGGAATCGCGTGCCTCTTTTTCCAGCGCCTCCAGCTGGGTATCCTGAGGAGCCTGCTTCCGATCCCACCAACACCAGCCTTGCTGCACCAACGTCTGGCTCATGTTCCTGTCGTCGGGAAGGAGCACATCCGCCACAACACGGCCCTGCTTGTCCTTGCCATAGATCTGAAGCGTGACGTCCATGCTAAACCCCAGATCAGACGTCGCTTGCTTGGCCTGCTCACTGTAGGGCTGGCCACTTCTTGGACAGGCAATCCCATTCAAGCGAACTCGTTGCGCTTTCCCATTGCGCACCACTTCAATCGTGCCTCCATCAAGGATGGTCACCACCTGCCCTCCAAAGGGGAACGCCTCTCCTCCACTGAGGAACACCCCTGCCAGAAGGACGATGACGGGGAGGCTTGAAAGAAATGGCTTGGTCGAATGAGTCGTTCGTTGCGTCATAGGCACACCCCTCAACACATCTCAATTGCCCCCTTGTGTACTACACTGTGGCCACGGAAAGTAAGCCCCTGGGTGTGCCAACTCCTACGAGACATGTGGGGCTAAAACTATCGCGCCATGCACGTCATGCCCTTCGCGATTTTGTCGGGCTGGGGCGACGCGATCGCGCAGGATTACAGTGGGTTAAACTTGCGCTGGAAGTTTTCGCCTTGACTCACTTATCATATGTCGATCAATCGGCCCGGAGGTCTCCATGGGCGCCACCAACATATTTCGGCTCCTCATCCTGATCATTCCTCTTACCTGGGTGGTACTTCGTCTCTTGCCTGCCGACCACTCGCGATCCAGCCACCTCCGAGGCATCACACAATCTGCCGAGGAGTACAAATCCCATGAAGAGACCGACCTGTTCCTACGTCACGAATCCATTTTCGAAGCTCATTACCAGTCACACTATGCAACATCAGGGCAGACCTATCAGCATTATCGACTGGCCTATAAGTATGGCTTCGATCTCGCCCAGGATCGGGACAATCAGAAGATGGACTGGAAGCGTCTTGAACCGCTCGCGAGACAAAACTGGAATGAAGGTATCATGGGACCGTGGAACCAACACCAGAAGGCTATTCTCTACGGATGGGAACAGGGCATCAAGAACCACGGCGGATGAGGGTGGCGGAGACCATCTGCATGCTGCCGTCATCTACGACAAGACCGAGCTGACGCATCTCATCCCAATCCTGTACCGTCGGCGGACGGTAGCGACCAAGCACAATATCTCCGCCCAACAGCAAGTTGAAATTACAGTCTATGTATCGATGGTGCAGATAATGGTGGCGCCTCAACAATCGGACATATCTGGTTTTCAGAATCCACCGCAGCACAGGAGACACACACGTAGTCTCCTCCTCATGGGGCCTATGCAAATGGGGATGCACGAACATGGCAAGGCAAGAATGGGCGGCGACGGCAGGAAGCGCTCCAACAAATCCCCACGGACCAAGCACAAGGCCGATCAGTAGGATGCAGGGAACGATCGGCAGGTTGAACCAGACAATCCCACTCCCTCTCAAGCTCATGCCATAGTGCTCTCGCCAGATCAACGAATCCTGATGCGCATTGAGCCTCAGGTCAAGCCGATCCTTTTCCCGTTGGCTTGAGAACTGAGTCACGAAATCTTTTCGAAAAGTCCACCGATGATGGACGATGCCATGGGAGAAAAAGGCACGACGGAACGGCCAACTGATCCTTGGATAGCGTGCCCAGAGCCGCCGGGTTCGCGGTCCGGCATGATAGATCACTCGATGAAGCGTGGACTCAAGCAGCGTAGTCGTGACATAACCGAGCATCAGCCCGGTGAGCATCTGCAGAAGAATACCCACAATACCTCATGATCGTGAAACTCCAAGTAAGAGATAAATCCGGTCACAACCACGCTCAGCGCACAGATAGTTTAAAAGCGAGGATTGCAAAGAGCGTTCGTTTGGCTACTGCTACCTCATGACCTTCCAAGCCGTCACATTCGCCCCACAGCCTTCTGTGCCAAGGCCTTCAGTTTCGCTTCGTCGCCTGCGCCTTCCCTGATCGAAAGTTGCGCCAACACCGCCC